>CAZMJQ010000344.1:0-8088 GCA_964566475.1 uncultured Propylenella sp.
CGGTGATCGTCGACCACCTCATGCCGGCGATGGCGCGCGCGGAGACATACGGTCCGGCCGCTGCGCTGGAGACGCTGATCGATGAATACGCGGCCGCCGAAGCGGGCGACCCGCGCCGCGCCAGGCTGGTGGCGGAGCAGATCGCGGACCTGGCGCAGGCGCACGGATTCGACCGCGACCTCGGGCTCGACTTCTCGGGAGACCGGCAGGGCGCGCTGGCGAGGCTGGACGAGCATATCTGCGATCTGAAGGAGCTGCAGATCCGCGACGGGTTGCATGTGCTGGGCGAAGGCCCGGCGGGGCGGCAGCGTGCGGAGACGCTGGTCGCGCTTGCGCGCGTGCCGCGCGGTGGCGGCAACGCCGGCGATGCCTCGCTGCTCCGCGCGCTCGCCGACGACCTGGAGCTCGGCTTCGACCCGCTGGATTGCAGCTACGCCGAGCCGTGGGACGGGCGGAGGCCCGCAGCGCTTAACTCCCTCCCCCCTTCCGCCTTCGCTCGTTGGGCTTCGGCGGACAAGTGCGGGGGCTTGCCCGCCGAAGCCTTGGCGGAGGCGGGAGGGCTGGGGAGGGGGGAGAGCCGCACGCGCAAGACCCTTCGAGATGAGCCGTGGCGCACCTGCGGTGACACTGTGGAGCGACTCGAAGCGCTCGCGTTGGACCTCGTGTCGGCGATCCCCGCGCCGGAGAAGAACGGCTGCGGCGGGCCGCCTTCCCCCCTCTCTGACTCTCCCCCGCAAGGGGGGAGAGAAGTGCCTGGCGAAGGCTCGGCGGCAGTTCTCAAGCGCCTTGCCAGAAGCATCGCCCCCGCGCTCGACTCCTCGGGTACGCGCGAGATCGCGGCGGTGCTCGACGCGCTGTCAGGAAAGTTCGTTCCGCCCGGGCCGTCGGGCGCGCCGACGCGCGGGCGGAGCGACTGCCTGCCGACCGGCCGCAACTTCTATTCCGTCGACGTGCGCGCCGTGCCGACGCCGGCTGCGTGGGACCTCGGCCGCCGCTCCGCCGACCTTCTGGCGGAGCGCTACTTCCAGGACGAGGGCGAGTGGCCGCAGGCCATGGCGCTGACGGTCTGGGGCACGTCGAACATGCGCACCGGCGGCGACGATATCGCGCAGGCGCTGGCGCTGATCGGTGCGCGGCCGGTGTGGGAGGGCGCGTCAGGCCGCGTCACGGGCGTCGAGGTTATTCCGCTGTCGGAACTTGGGCGGCCGAGGATCGACGTGACCCTCCGCATCTCCGGCCTGTTCCGCGACGCATTTCCGAGCCAGATCGCGCTCTTCCATGAGGCCGTGCAGGCCGTGGCGGAGCGCGACGAGCCCGAGGACGCCAATCCCGTCGCCGCACGTATCCGCGCCGACGCGGCGCGGCTTGGCGAGGCCGGCCTCACTGCGGATGACGCAAGGCGCGCGGCGTCGTTCCGGGTGTTCGGCTCCAAGCCCGGCGCCTACGGTGCGGGGCTGCAGGCGCTGATCGACGAGGGTATCTGGTCGGAGCGCAAGGACCTCGCCGCGGCCTTCCTCGAATGGTCCGCCTATGCCTATGGCGGCGGCGCGGAAGGCGAGGGCGCGCGCGGCCTCCTCGAAACGCGCCTCAAGGCGACCGACGCGGTGGTGCAGAACCAGGACAACCGCGAGCACGACATCCTCGACTCCGACGACTACTACCAGTTCGAGGGCGGGCTCTCCTCCGCCGTGGAGGCGCTCAGCGGCGAGGCCCCGCGCGTGTTTCACAACGACCATTCGCGCCCGGAGCGGCCGGTCATCCGCGCGCTCGACGAGGAGATCGCGCGCGTGGTGCGCGGCCGCGCCGCCAACCCGAAGTGGATCGCCGGCGTGATGCGCCACGGCTACAAGGGCGCCTTCGAGATCGCCGCCACGGTGGATTACCTCTTCGCCTTCGCGGCGACGACGAACGCCGTGAAGCATCACCATTTCGAGCAGCTGCACCGCGCATACATCGAGGACGAAACGGTGCGCGGCTTCATCGCGGCGAACAACCCGCCGGCGCTGAGGGAGATCGCGACGCGCTTCTGCGAGGCCGTCGACCGCGGCCTCTGGGCGCCGCGCCGCAACAGCGCCTACGATGAATTGAAGGCGCTTGCCAGGAGAGTTGCGGCATGAAGTCATCGCGTAGCCCGGATGGAGCGGAGCGTAATCCGGGGTGGCGTTGCGAATGGCACGGCCGTACCCGCGTAGCGCTGCTCCATGCGGGCTACGAGGCACCGGTGAGGATGGCAGCATGAAGACGGAAGGCCTGTCGGAAGCCGAGATCAACGCCAGGCATGCGGAGAAGATGCGCCGCAAGAAGGAGGCGCGCGACAAGATCATCGCGACGAAGACGGTCGAGAAGGGCCTTCTCATCGTCCACACCGGCAAGGGGAAGGGAAAATCGACCGCCGCCTTCGGGCTCGTCTTCCGCGCGCTCGGCAACGGCATGAAGGTGGGCGTCGTGCAGTTCGTGAAAGGCAAGTGGCGGACCGGCGAGCGCGCCGCGCTGGAGAGGTTCGGTGATCAGGTGACCGTCCATACGATGGGCGAGGGCTTCACCTGGGAGACGCAGGACCGCGCCCGCGACATCGCCGCCGCCCGCGCCGCGTGGGAAAAGGCGAAGGCGCTTGTCGCCGACGAAGAGCACGACATGGTGGTCCTCGACGAGCTCAACATCGTGCTGCGCTACGATTACCTCCCGACTGAGGAGGTGCTCGCCGCCCTGAACGCGCGGCCGCCGATGAAGCATGTCGTCGTCACCGGTCGCAACGCCAGGGACGAGCTGATCGAGGCGGCGGACCTGGTCACCGAGATGGAGCAGGTGAAGCATCCCTTCCGCTCCGGCGTGAAGGCGCAGAAGGGGATCGAATTCTAGAACGGCATGCGGCTCCGCTGGGGGCGATCTCCTCCCCCCTCGGAAACGGCGGATTAGAAAGGATTTGCATCCGAGGCGGGTACTCTCGCCCGGCGGGCAATTTCATTGCTGTTCTGCCATCTCAGTGAGCTTGCAATTCCACAAGACTCCAATCATGGTCGCGTGCAAGCCGGGGCCACCTCGAACCTATGGAGGAGCCTTGCCTGGAGGGGGAACCAGAAGGAGAGGTCTCGAAATGAGAATTTTCGACTTGTTAAGTTCATGGTGCACGGTCACGGACGCGAAGCGTGTTGGGGCAGAGCCCGATCATACTCGACGCTTGCTGCTGACGGGCGTGGCGGCGGTCGTTGCGACCGGCGTCATTGCGGTCACGGTCCCCTCGACCGCCGAAGCCGGCGGTCGCCATAGCCGGCGACGCAGCGATAACTGGAGCGGTCACAGCCGGCGGCGCAGCGACGGCCACAGCCGGCGGCGCAGCGACGACTGGGACCGTCATGGGACGCACCGCAGCCGCGGCTCGCATCACGGCTCCTACCGCAGCGGCTCGGGGTGGGGCTCCCCGCCCGGTTGCTACATCGGTCCGCTCTTTGTCTCACCCTGCCCCTTCTAATTGAAGGGCTCTTGCTCGATCGGACGCGCTCCAAGACTCCAGCGTCCTCAATCGGGCTAGCGGTGACTGCTTGACCACGTTTCTTGACCGCCGGCGCGACTCGGCGGTCAAGACGTGCATTTTGCGTTTGGTGCATCTGCACGTCTCGCGGTCGAGATCGGGCTTCGAAAGATGACGGGCTCCTGCGACATGACCTCTCGGTTCGTGCGTGCGTGCGGCTTCGCTGTTTGCATCTCCTTTGCGCTGACGGGCGCGTTCTCCATGGCTGAGGAAGAGGCTCCGTCGCTGCCCACGCTGCACACGAACCAGCAGTTCATCGAGGACGTCACAAGGCGGTCGGCTCTCGACATCGAAGACGAATATGCGGTTCTCGAATTCATCCTGAGCCAGTTGCCTGAACGTGTCCGGGTCTATCCGTCGGAGAATTATTACTACTTCTATTTCTACCACGGCGGGGTGCAGTACGCCGGGAACCTGAGGCTTCCTGTCGAGGAGCGGGATAAGGGTCTTGCGGAGTTCATATACTTCAAGGCAACCACCGAGCTTGCCCGCGACGAGCGGGATTATCACGTTACGATCGGCAACTCCGACGGGGTCATCGTTGATAGGCTGGAGGAGCTGGTCTATCGCGTGAGCTTCCGGGGAAGAGACGTGATCTTCGAGCTGGAGGATCTTTCGGATGTCCAGCCGCCCGACGGTCTCCTCGGCGCCAGCGAAACGTTCCTCGGACCGGTTTTCGACGAGTCCGGTGTGCGCTTCTTCCTGACGTTCGACGAGCACCTGAAGCTGTTTCACTTCGTGCTGGATGAGACTGTTCCGGTGGCCGATGATCTGCTCAAGCTCCCCAGCTGGAATCACATCCTGATTGGGCGGCGGACCAGCTTTGCATTCTTTGCCGACCCCCTGCGCGACCGTAAGGTCCTGGTCGGCGTGTTTGCGACCAACGCGCTCGTCAACAGCTACTACGACGGTCCCTTCGACCAGCTGCCGGACAACTTCGTCAAGGGAGACGAGCTGCGGCGCGCGCTGCTGCTCGCGAACCCTGATCTCGAAGCGGAGCCGCTCGACCGGCTGGGTGCCTATCCCGGCGGAGAGTTCCGGAGAAAGATCGCTCCCTATCGTGAATACTCGGGCGTTCCGGAGCTTGAAACCGCAGAGAAGTGCGGGAACGAAACGTCGCCCGACGCGGTCGACCTCTGCCTCGATCGCTTCTTCAACGGCTAGCTCGAGCGCCGCAGCCTGCTGCCGACGGAACGGGAGTGATCGATTGCCGCCGGTTCCCGCCATCATGATCCAGGGCACCGGCTCGCATGTCGGCAAGTCGTTGATCGTCGCCGGCCTCTGCCGCGCGTTTGCCGATCGCGGCATGCGGGTGGCGCCGTTCAAGCCGCAGAACATGTCGAACAATGCAGGGGCGACGGCGGACGGCGGCGAGATCGGGCGCGCGCAGATGCTGCAGGCGCGCGCCGCCGGGGCGCCGCCTTCGGTCCACATGAACCCCGTCCTGCTGAAGCCGGAGACCGATACCGGGGCGCAGGCGATCGTGCAGGGAAAGCGCTGGGCGACCCTCACCGCCCGCGAATATGGCCGGCGGAAAGGCGAGCTTTTGCCGCGGGTGCTCGAGAGCTTCGAAATCGTGTCGGGCGCTGCGGACTTGGTGGTGGTGGAGGGCGCTGGCTCCCCGGCCGAGACCAATCTCCGCGCTGGCGACATCGCCAATATGGGGTTCGCCGCCGCCGCCGATGTGCCGGTGGTGCTTGTCGGGGACATTGACCGGGGCGGTGTCATTGCCGCGCTCGTCGGCACGCACGCGGTGCTCGACGAGGACGAGAGAGGCCGGATAAAGGGGTTCATCATCAACAAGTTCCGTGGCGATCCTTCTCTCTTTGACGAAGGCCTCACGGAGATCGTCCGCCGCACCGGCTGGGCGGCGCTCGGGGTGGTGCCGCATTTCCCGGATGCCGCCCGGCTGCCGGCCGAGGATGTGCTGGGGCTCCTGGCAGCTTCTGGAGAAAAGCCGGGCGCGACCGTCCGGATCGCCGTGCCGCGGCTCCCGCGCATCGCGAATTTCGACGACCTCGATCCGCTGCGGGCGGAACCGGACGTGGAGGTGCTCCTCATCGAGGCGGGGCAAGCGATTCCAGGGGATTGCGACCTTGTGCTGATCCCCGGCTCGAAGGCGACGATGGCCGACCTAGCGGCCGCGAGGCGCGAGGGCTGGGATATCGATATCATCGCGCATCGGCGTCGGGGCGGCGCGGTGCTCGGCCTGTGCGGCGGATATCAGATGCTCGGGCGCAGCATTGCGGATCCGGAGGGCGTGGAGGGGCCGCGCGGCGAGGTCGCCGGCCTCAGGCTGCTGGCGGTCGATACCGTGCTCGGCGGCGATAAGACCACGGCTCCCGTCGCCGGCACGCACGCTGAGAGCGCTGCGCCGGTGGCCGGCTACGAGATTCACCTCGGCCGGAGCCACGGCCCCGATTGCGCGCAGCCGTTCCTGACGATCGGCGGGCGCGCCGATGGCGCGGTCTCGCCCGACGGGCTGGTGGCCGGCACGTATGTGCACGGGCTCTTCGCCGGTGACGCCTTCCGCCGGGCCTTCCTCGCGAAACTGGGGGCGCGGTCGAGCGCGGCGTACGAGGCGGGCGTGGAGGCGGCGCTGGATGGGCTGGCGCGCCACCTCGCGGCGCATCTCGATCTCGACGCGGTGCTTGCTATCGCGCGGTCGCGAGCAGGATGAGCGCGGCGAGGGCGGAAAGGATCAGAAGCAGCGCCCAGGCCGCATCGATCAGCCGGATGGCAGCGAGGATGTCGGCGGGCCCGGCGGCGCGGCGCCCGGCGGCGTTGAGCCATGCGCCGTCGACCTCGGTCTCGCCATAACGCCGCGGGCCTCCGAACGCCACGCCGAGCGCGCCGGCAAGCGCCGCCTCCGGCCAGCCGGCGTTGGGTGACTTGTGCTTCGAGGCATCGCGCCACGCCGCCCGGGCCGCGCCTCGCACGTCGCATCCGCTGAGGGCGGCCGCTGCGGCAATGAGGAGCGCCGAAAGCCGTGCCGGTATGAAGCTCAGCGCATCGTCCAGGCGCGCCGCCGCCCATCCGAACGCCTCGTATTTCGCGGAGCGGTGGCCGATCATGGAGTCCGCCGTGTTCACCGCCTTGTAGATGAAGACGCCGGGCAGCCCGAGGAGCGCGTACCAGAAGGCCGGCGCGACGACGCCGTCGGAAAAATTCTCCGCCGCGCTTTCCATCGCGGCGCGCGACACGCCCGCCTCGTCGAGGCACGACACGTCGCGCCCCACGATCTGCGCTACCGCCTGCCTGCCGCCGGCGACGCCGCCGCCGGAGAGGAGCGCGCGCCCCACGGCCTCGACGTGGTCGACGAGGCTCTTCTGGGCGAGGAGCGTGAAGAGAAGGATGGCTTCGACGCCCCGTCCGAAGGGAACGAAGGACAGGGCGAGGGAGAGCCCCAGCCCCGCTCCGCCCGCGAGCGCCACGAGCGCAGCCGTCGCGGCAACGCCGCGCCGCCTCTGCGCCGCCGGCGGAAGCGCCGCATCGTTGAGCCGGACATCGAGCCGGTCGATGAGGCGGCCGACGAGCACGACCGGATGCGGCACGCGCGACCAGATCGCTGGAGGGTCGCCGATTATTCGGTCGAGCAGGAGGGCCGCGGAAAGGGCCACGAAGGTCATGGCGGCCCATGTCATCGCGGCGGCTGCCCGCTGTGCGCATCGTTCCGGAGCGGCACTGAAACCCTCTGGCTGTCGCCTGCCGCGCTCCCCATCTGAAGGGCGCCCGCGTGTGCGGCATTACCACGCCTTCGTCCGCCGTATGCCCTGTGCAGACGCTTGTGGACGCATGGGCGGTCTGGTAACGCAGCCGTGAGAGGGCCTCGTGGCGGAGTGGTGACGCAGCGGACTGCAAATCCGCGCACCCCGGTTCGATTCCGGGCGAGGCCTCCAACACTTAGCGGAATCGTCCCTGGCCGTTTTACGGGACGTTTTACCGAATCTGTTCATGCGATGCCCCTTTCGAGCTTGGCGATCGCGGCAATGGCGAGCTTGTCGGTGCGGCCCAAGTAGCGGTCCAGAATCGCTCCTACGTCCCGCATTGAGTGGCCGGTGATGGTCGCGATCTCAGCAGCCGAGCATTCCGCCTCGGCGAGCCGCGTCACGGCGGTTCCGCGAAGATCGTGAAAGGTCAGGTCGACCAGCCCGGCCTTGCGGCTCACTCCGCCCCAGGCCTTGCGGAAGGCATTCGCCTGCCATGGGCGGCGGTGGCTGTTGGTGAGGATGACCGGGGACACGCGCGGCGTCGTATCCAGCACGGCCCGCAGGCGCCGGGTAACGGGGATGTTCACCTGCCGGCCGGTCTTGGACTGCCGAAGGCGAATCCAGGTGCCGTCGTACGCGCCCCACGGAAGCACAAGCAGGTCGCCCTGCCGCTGTCCGGTTTCGAGCGCCAGCACAAGAGCACGCTGGAGGGCGTCAGGCGCCTTCGCCATGAAGGCCGCAATATGCGCCTCGCTCCAGACCTTCTCCGCTGTGTGGGCGTGGTAGTGAGGTTCCAGGCGCTCGGGCGGGCGGTTGGCGGTGAGGCCTCGCCCGCGCGCCCATGACAGC
>CAZMJQ010000345.1:0-4830 GCA_964566475.1 uncultured Propylenella sp.
TGGACCGCCTTCTGGCGCGTGGCCGTGCCGCTGGCGGCGCCGGGCGTCGTCGCCGCGGCCGTGTTCACGTTCATCGCTTGCTGGACCGAGTTCTTCTTCGCGCTCGTGCTGACGAGCCGCAACGCTTTCACGCTGCCGACGGTGTTCCGCTCTTTCCTGAGCTTCCAGGGCGCGCAATACGGCGAGGCGAGTTCGCTCGCCATCGTTTCCCTCGTGCCTTCGATCGTGCTCGGTGTGCTGGTGCAAAAGCATCTCGTGCGCGGGCTGACGCTCGGAGCGCTAAGGGGCTGAAGGCGAGAGGTCGGATGTGAGGATGGATCGCCGATGGCAGAGGTAAGGATCACCGGCCTTCACAAGCGCTTTTCGGGCGATGTGCACGCCGTGCGCGGCGTCGATCTCCACATCCCCGACAAGCAGTTCGCGGTGCTGGTCGGCCCGTCAGGATGCGGCAAGAGCACGCTTCTACGCACCATCGCCGGCCTCGAGCAGGCGGATGAAGGCACCCTCGAGATCGGCGGCGAAGTCGTCAACGACATGCGACCGCGCGATCGCGACGTGGCGATGGTGTTCCAGGACTACGCCCTCTATCCGCACATGACGGCGGGGAAGAACATTGGCTTCGGGCTCAAGGCCCGAAAGTTTCCGCAAGCGGAGATCGACGCGCGCGTGAAGCGCACCGCCGACATGCTCGGCATCGCCGGGCTCCTCGACCGGCTGCCGCGGCAGCTTTCCGGAGGACAGCGGCAGCGGGTGGCGATCGGCCGCGCAATCGTCCGCGATCCCCGGCTCTTTCTCTTCGACGAGCCGCTGTCCAACCTCGACGCGCAGCTTCGCGACGAGATGCGCAGCGAGATTAAGCGGCTGCACGGAGAAATCGCGACCACGATGATCTACGTCACGCACGATCAGATCGAGGCGATGACGCTGGCCGACCGCATCGTCCTGATGCGCGACGGATTGATCGAGCAGCAGGGCGAGCCGCTCGACCTTTTCGAGCGGCCGGCCAGCCGGTTTGTCGCCGCCTTCCTTGGGTCGCCGCAGATGAACTTCCTGCCCGGCAAGGTCAGGCGCGGCGCTGACGCCTGTGCCGTTACGCTTGACGGCGACGGCACGTCGATGCCTTTACCGAACGGACGTCTCGGCGCTGCCGTCGCCGACGGATACCCGGTCGTCCTTGGCCTGCGGCCGGAGCACATGACGCGTGCCTCGGGTGAGAAGGCACCCGATGGGCGGCTGCGCTACGACGCAAGGATCGAGCTCCTTCAGCCGACCGGCTCGCGCACCTACGCGAGCTTCAAGTTGGGCGGCACGCTGGTCGTCGCCGAGCTTCAGGCCCACGATGTCAGCCGTCCGGGCGAACAGATCCCGATCGACCTGAACCTCAGCCGCGCAGCCATCTTTGACGCAAAGACGGAGCGTGCGATCTGAAGGGGTTGAACCGAACCGACGAAGGCAGCCTTCTCTTGCGGTAGGGTCTGCTGTGGGCGCGGGGCCGAAGAACTTCGCCGCCTTCACCGAGTGATCGCCCGCCACGCCTCCACGAAGGCCTTGGCGCGGCGCCCGACTTCGTCGGCGGACGCGCCCGGCTTGTAGAGCGCCGAGCCGATGCCGAAGCCCACCGCCCCCGCCGCCGCGTAATCCGCCATGGATCGCGGCTCGATGCCGCCCACGGGCATCAGCGCCACGTCGGCGGGCATGACGGCTCTGAGCGCCCTGACGAACGCCGGCGGCAGCACTTCGGCCGGGAACAGCTTCAGCGCGTCCGCGCCGGCCCTGAGCGCCGCGAAGGCTTCGCTCGGCGTCGCGATGCCAGGCACGCACCACGCGTGCGCAGCCTTCGCCGCGGCAATCACATCGGCGTCGAGATGCGGCGTGACCACAAGCCTTCCGCCGACGGCCGCGACATCGCGCACCTGGTCGGCCGACATGACCGTGCCCGCGCCGATCAGCGCAGCGTCCCCGAACCGGTCGGCAAGGGTCTCGATCGAGCGGAGCGGCTCCGGCGAGTTGAGCGGCACCTCGATCAGCCGGAAGCCCGCTCCGGTGAGTGCTGCGCCGATCGCCTCGGCCTCCTCCGGCTGCACGCCGCGCAGGATCGCCACAAGCGGCAGCTCCGCCATCGCTTCGCGGAAATCCATCATACGAGCCCCGCCAGGCGGGCGATCGCCATGTGTCCGTCGGCCACGCAATCCTCCGGTGCCATGTGCGTCGTCACGCCGAGCAGCTCCGCCGCCGCGCGGTAGCGCTCCGCCAGCGGGCTGGACGCGATGACATGAACTGGACTCGCGTCCTTCCCCTTCCGGTCGGCGATCTCTGCTCCGATCAACATCCCGCTCAGATATCCGGGGAGATCGGCCGGGCCGAAGCGGGCGAACAGCCCGGCCGTCCGCACGCCGAAAAGCCGGTTGAGCAGCGCTCCCGGCGTGCCTCCCCTTGCCCCGTCGCGGACGCCCTCGTCGAACGCCTCGCGCGCGCCGTCTCCCTCGTCCATCAGCCGCCCCAGAATCGTGTGGTTGCGCAGGGCGCCGTACGTCTCGCCGGTCATGTAGGTGGCGAAGGCGGCGATCCGCCCGCCCTCGACGGTTACCCATTTGGAATGCGTGCCGGGCAGGACAAAGCACCCGCTCTCGATTCCGAGCCGAGCCATGGCGCCGAACACCTGCGCCTCCTCGCCCCGCAACACGTCGGCCGTAAGCCTCGCCTCGTGCTTCAGTCCCGGGACAAGGCGGACATCCGCCGCCTCGAACGGCACCTCGACGAGCGCCGAGACGAGATCGGACAGGCCGGCGGGCACGCTCCTGTACGGCGCCTCCACCCAGCCCTGGCGGCTGCCGATCATCCCCGACATCAGCACCGGCACGCGGCCCGGCAGCAGCCAGGTGGCGGTCTCCGCCGCCAGAACGAAAGCGAAGTCGCCGTCCCCGACCTTGAGGATTCCCTGCGGGCTCTCGCGCCGGTCGAGAACCGCGCCCCCTGCGTCAAGCAGGAAGGCGCGGAAACTCGTCGTGCCCCAGTCGACACCGATCAGCGCCGCATCCGCCATTGCCGGCCCTTAGACCGGCAGCGAATAGGTTGTCTTTACCGTGGTGTAGAACTCCACCGCGTAGCGGCCCTGCTCGCGCGTCCCATAGGAGGAGCCTTTGCGTCCGCCGAACGGCACGTGATAGTCGACGCCGGCGGTCGGCAGGTTGACCATCACCATGCCCGCCTCCGAGTTGTTGCGGAAGTGCCTGGCGTGCTTCAGGCTCGACGTGCAGATGCCCGACGAGAGCCCGAAGGGGGTGTCGTTGGCGACCGCCAGCGCCTCGTCGTAGCTCTTCACGCGCACCACCGTGGCGACCGGCCCGAAAATCTCCTCGCGATTGACGCGCATGGCGTTGGACGTTTCGGTGAAGAGCGCCGGCTGCAGGTAGAAGCCCGGCGTGGCGCGGTTCAGCCGCTCGCCGCCCCATGCGAGGTTGGCGCCCTCCTTGCGGCCGATCTCGAGATAATCCTCGTCCTGCTTCAGCTGCGTCGCATCGACCACCGGCCCGATATGCGTGCCGTCCTTCACTGCGTCGTCCACGTTGAGCCCCTGCATGCGTTCCACCAGCGCGCCGACGAACGTGTCGTGGATGCCCTCCGTCACGACGAGACGCGACGATGCCGTGCAGCGCTGGCCCGTCGAGAAGAACGCGCCGTTGGCGGCGCATTCCACCGCCGTCTTCAGGTCGGCGTCGTCGAGCACGACGAGCGGGTTCTTGCCGCCCATCTCAAGCTGGAAACGACGCATGTTCTCCGCGGAGGCCTTGGCGACGCGCTTGCCCGTATCGACAGAGCCGGTGAACGAGATCGCGTTGACGTCGGGGCTGTCGAGGATCGCCTGGCCGACCACGGAGCCTTTACCCATCACCAGGTTGAGCACGCCCTTGGGCAGGCCGGCGCGGTCCAGGATGTCGGCAAGGGCCCAGGCGCAGCCCGGCACCAGGTCCGCGGGCTTCAGAACGACCGTGTTGCCGAAGGCGAGCGCCGGCGCCAGCTTCCACGCCGGAATGGCGATCGGAAAGTTCCACGGCGTGATGAGGCCGACCACGCCCACCGGCTCGCGCTGGATGGCGACTTCGACGCCCGGCCGCACGCTCGGGATCAGCTCGCCCGCGATGCGCAGCGCCTCGCCCGCGAAGAACGCGAAGATCTGCCCGGCGCGCGCCGTCTCCATGATGCCTTCCGCAAGCGTCTTGCCCTCCTCGCGCGCCAGGGGCCGGCCGAGCTCCTCCTTGCGCGCGAATATCTCGTCGGACGCCTTCTTGAGGATCTCGTAGCGCTGCTGGATGCCGGATCGCGACCATTCCGGCAGCGCCGCCTTCGCCGCCGCGATCGCCCGCTCCGCATCGGCCTTCGAGGCGCGCGCATAGCGCCCCACCACCTCGTCGGTGTTGGAGGGGTTGATGTTCTCCGTCACGCCCTCGCCTTCGACCCATTCGCCGGCGATGAGATTGCTGTGCAGTTCGGTCATCAATGCCTCACAGGAACTGGTGGAAATTCTTCAGAGCGCCGTCACGGCAATCGGCCTGTCCGCCTCGCCCGCCACGAGCGGATTACGCAGCGGCCTGCCGAACACCGGGCACGCGACCTCGAAGACATCGCCCGGCCGGGGCGTGACCCCGTTGGAACAGCTGAGCCCGCTCGCGCCGTAATAGTAGACGTGCACGTCGCCCGGCCGCCGGAAGTTCGCGTACTTGAAATGATGCTGCTCAAGATTGGCGATCGAGTGGCACATGTTGGCCTCGCCCGAGATCAGCTCGCCTTTCCAGACGTCCGCTCCGTCGCGGATGACGCGGATGGTGCCGG
>CAZMJQ010000346.1:0-3180 GCA_964566475.1 uncultured Propylenella sp.
GGAATTCGAGATGGAGGTCGTCCGCGACAAGGACGACAATTGCATTATCGTCTGCTCCATCGAGAACATCGATCCGATGGGCGTCCACACCGGCGATTCCATCACCGTCGCCCCGGCGCTGACGCTGACCGACAAGGAATATCAGCTGATGCGCGACGCCTCGATCGCGGTGCTGCGCGAGATCGGCGTGGAGACGGGCGGCTCCAACGTGCAGTTCGCCATCAACCCGGACGACGGGCGCATGGTGGTGATCGAGATGAACCCGCGCGTCTCGCGCTCCTCGGCGCTCGCCTCCAAGGCCACGGGGTTCCCGATCGCCAAGGTCGCGGCGCGGCTTGCCGTCGGCTACACGCTCGACGAGCTGGAAAACGACATCACGCACGGCGCGATGCCGGCCGCGTTCGAGCCGACCATCGACTACGTAGTCACCAAGATCCCGCGCTTCGCCTTCGAGAAGTTCCCGGGCGCGGAGCCGGTGCTCACCACGTCGATGAAGTCGGTGGGCGAGGTGATGGCGATCGGCCGCACGTTCGCGGAGTCCCTGCAGAAGGCGCTGCGCGGACTGGAGACCGGCCTCACCGGCCTCGACGACGTGGAGATTTCGGGCTTTGGGGTCGGCGACGACAAGAACGCGGTGCGCGCGGCGCTCGCCGTCCCCCGCCCCGACCGGCTGCTCAAGATCGCCGAGGCGCTGAGGCGCGGCTACGACATCGATTTCGTCTACGAGTCCTGCCGCGTCGACCGCTGGTTCCTGCGCGAGGTCAAGCGCATCGTGGACTGGGAGGCGCGGGTGCGCGAGCACGGGCTGCCGCAGAGCGCCAAGCTCCTGCGGCAGATGAAGGGCCTCGGCTTCTCCGACGCGCGGCTCGCGAAGCTCTCCGGCCGAAGCGAGGCGGAGGTGATGTCGCTGCGCCGACGGCTCGGCGTCGCGCCGGTCTTCAAGCGCGTCGATACCTGCGCGGCGGAGTTCGCCGCGCCGACGGCCTACATGTACTCCACCTACGAGGCGCCGTTCGGCGGCGTGCCGCAGGACGAGGCGCAGCCGTCCGACCGGCGCAAGGTAATCATTCTCGGCGGCGGACCGAACCGCATCGGCCAGGGCATCGAGTTCGACTATTGCTGCTGCCATGCGGCCTTCGCGCTGGAGGAGGCGGGTATCGAGTCGATCATGATCAACTGCAACCCGGAGACCGTCTCGACCGACTACGATACGTCCGACCGGCTCTACTTCGAGCCGCTGACGGCGGAGGACGTGCTGGAGATCGTGCGCGTGGAGCAGTCGCGCGGCACGCTGCTTGGGGTCGTAGTGCAGTTCGGCGGTCAGACGCCGCTGAAGCTCGCCCGCGCGCTGCAGGAGGCCGACGTGCCGATCCTCGGCACCTCGCCCGACATGATCGACCTCGCCGAAGACCGCGACCGCTTCCACAAGCTCCTCAACAAGCTCGGCCTGAAGCAGCCGGAGAACGGTATCGCGCGCTCCGTCGACCAGGCGCGGGTGATCGCGGAGCGCATCGGCTATCCGCTCGTTATCCGCCCCTCCTACGTGCTCGGCGGGCGCGCCATGGAGATCGTGCGCGACCCCACCCAGCTCGAGCGCTACATGACCAACGCCGTGGTCGTCTCCGGCGACTCCCCCGTTCTCATCGACTCCTACTTGTCGGACGCCATCGAGGTTGACGTCGATGCGCTTTCCGACGGCGAGGACGTGTTCGTCTGCGGGGTGATGGAGCATATCGAGGAAGCCGGCATCCACTCCGGCGATTCCGCCTGCTCGCTGCCGCCGCACTCGCTCTCCGACGAGACCATCGCCGAGATCGAGCGACAAACGGTGGCGCTCGCGAAGGCGCTTCAGGTCGGCGGCCTCATGAACGTGCAGTACGCGGTCAAGGACGGCGACATCTACGTGCTGGAGGTCAACCCGCGCGCATCGCGCACAGTCCCCTTCGTCGCCAAGGCCACCGGCAGGCCGATCGCCAGGATCGCCGCGAGGATCATGGCCGGCGAACGGCTGAAGGACCTCAGCATGACGCGGGCAAGCCCGCGCCACATGTCCGTGAAGGAGGCCGTCTTCCCCTTCGCCCGTTTCCCCAACGTCGACACGGTGCTCGGTCCCGAGATGAAATCCACCGGCGAAGTGATGGGCATCGACGCCGCGTTCCCGCTCGCCTTCGCCAAGAGCCAGATCGGCGCCGGCACGCTCCTGCCGACGGGCGGGACGGTGTTCGTCTCGGTGCGCGACGTGGATAAATCGAGGGTTGTGGAAACCGTGCGGCGACTCGCGGGCACTGGCTTCCGCGTCATCGCGACCGCCGGAACACAGCGCTTCCTGACCGACCGCGGCATCCCCTGCGACAAGGTCAACAAGGTGCTTGAAGGCCGGCCCCATATCGTGGATGCTATCAAGAACGGCGAGGTTCAGCTGGTGATCAACACCACCGAAGGGGCGCAGGCCCTGGCTGACAGCCGTTCGCTCAGGCGCGAAGCGCTTCTGCACAAGGTTCCGTATTTTACGACCATGGCAGGGGCGAGCGCGGCAGCCCTCGGAATCGAGGCCCTGCTCGAGGGCCAGCTTGAAGTGCGGCCGCTGCAATCATACTTTTAGCGCCGCCTGAGGGTGTTGAAAGGACGGGGTGTTCCGCCGGCAAGCGGGATGCCCTGGTTTTATGTTGTCCCGGCGGGGGCCGGGCGCTGGAGGTTTGGAATGGAAAAGGTGCCGATGACGGAGAGCGGCTACCAGGCGCTTGAGGAGGAACTCAAGCGCCTCACCTCGCAGGAGCGTCCGCGCATCATCCAGGCGATTTCGGACGCGCGCTCGCACGGCGATCTATCGGAGAACGCGGAATATCACGCAGCCAAGGAGGCGCAGAGCCTCAACGAAGGCCGCATCGCGGAGCTCGAGGATAAGCTGAGCCGCGCCGAGGTGATCGACGTCTCCAAACTCTCCGGCTCGACGGTGAAATTCGGCGCCACGGTGACCCTCGTGGACGAGGACACCGAGGAGAAGAAGGTCTATCGCATCGTCGGCGACATGGAGGCCGACGTGAAGGAGGGTCGCATCTCCATCTCCTCCCCGATCGCCCGAGCGCTGATCGGCAAGGGCAAGGGCGAATCCGTCGAGGTGGCGGCCCCGGGCGGCGCCAGGAGCTACGAGATCCTCAAGGTCGCGTTCAAGGGATAGAG
>CAZMJQ010000347.1:0-10495 GCA_964566475.1 uncultured Propylenella sp.
GTCGCGTTGATCGGCACGGCGCGCCGCAGCCCTTCGCGCCTCAGCTCCGGCGCCACGGCACGCTCGGTCAACGTGACGAAGGAGGAGAGCGGCACCATGCGCCCGCCCTCCGTCTTGATAAAGATGTTCTCAACGTCTCCCGGGTCGTTGATCATGCCGTCGGGCACCCCGGTGCGCACGGGGATCGCATCGCCGGCAACATAGTACTCGCCCATCTGCCGGCCATCGAGCAGCGTGGTGAGCGTGCGCCCCAGCGAATCGACCGATATGCCGAGGTCTGAGGCCGCTTCGCGATTGATGGTGATGGAGAGCTCTGGCTGGGTGGTATTGTAATCGAGGGTCACGCGGTCGAAGACCGTCAGGTCTTCCAGCGCGAGCTGCAGGGCGATGGCCTGTTCCGCCAGCGCATCGTAGTCCGTGCCGGTGATGGCGAAGCGCAGACCCTGCCCGCCCCCGCGGATGCCGAGGCTGTTGGGCACGCGTGCGGAGACCTCGATGCCGGGAATTCCCTGAAGCTCGGCGTTGAGCTCGCGCGTGATCTCCTGCTGCGTGCGGGCGCGATCCGCCCAGGGCGCCAGCGTGACGACGACGAAGCCCCGGTTCGGGCTCCACATGCCCGAAATGAGGTAGATGTTCGCCGCTTCGCCTGTCTCGATGAGCGGCAGCGCGGCCGCCTCGATCTGGCGCATACGCATGTCGAGATATTCCACGTCCGCGCCCTGCGGGCTGCTGACGGAGACCAGAACGACGCCGCGGTCCTCCGTCGGCGTGAGCTGCTCGGGCAGGAGGGTGTAGGTGACGACCGCCGCCGCCGCGAAGATCACCGAGGCGCCCACGACGAGGAACGGTGCGGCGAGAGCGCGCCCCAACGCGCGGTGATAGAGCGCCTCGGCGCGCGCCCCAACGTCGGCCACCGCGCGCATGAGCGGATTTCGGATATCCTGATCTGCGCCCGGCGCTTCGTCCTTCAGCAGGCGAGACGCGAGCATCGGGCACAGCGTCAGCGCGACGACCATCGAGATCGCAACGGCGAAGGCCATGACGAAGCCGAACTCGGCGAAGAGCCGTCCGGCTGTTCCGGGCAGGAACGAGATTGGGATGAAGACCGCCGCGAGCGTCGCGGTCGTCGACACGACGGCGAAGAACACCTGCCGCGCCCCGAGCACGGCGGCGGCGCGCGGTCCCATGCCCTGCGCCCGGTGCCGCTCTATGTTCTCCAGCACGACGATCGCGTCATCCACGACGAGCCCCGTGGCGAGCACGATGGCGAGCAGCGTCAGGATGTTGAGCGAGAAGCCCGCAAAATAGATCGCCGCGATCGTGCCGATCAGCGCGATAGGCACGGTGACGGCGGGGATGATCGTGGCGCGCCAGGAGCGCAGGAAAAGGAAGATCACCGCGACGACGATGAGCGTCGCCTCGCCCAGAGTCAGGAGCACCTTCGCCAGGGCGCCGCCGATGAACGTCGCGTCGTCCGACGTCACCTTGATCTCGACATTGTCGGGAAGCGATGCGTTCAGCTGCTCGACGGCGGCGTGGACGCCGGCGGAGATGTTGAGCGTATTGGACTGCGCCTGCCGCACGATGCCGAGGCCCAGCCCGGTCTGCCCGTTGACGCGGATGCCGCTGGTGCGATCTGCCGGGCCGAAGATCACGTCGGCGACGTCGCCGACCCGCGTCGTGCGGTTGACGCGGATCGCCCTGATCTCCTCTGCGCTCGTCGCGCTCGCGTCGGCGCGCACGAGCAGCGACTGGCCGGCGCCGGAGAGGCTGCCGGCCGGCGCGTCGAGCGCCACGGTCTGCAGCGCCTCGTCCAGGTCGGATATGGAGAGGCCGCGCGCCGCCAGCTCGTTCGGGTTGACGAGGACGCGCACCAGCGGCCCACGGTCGCCGTAGACCGTGACGTCCGCGACGCCCCCCACCGCGGCAAGCCGGTCGACGACATTGTCCTCCACGAGCTTGGTGAGCTCCTGGACCTCCATGCCGCTGGCCGTTACGGCAAGGCGCATGATGGCGTCGGAATTGTCGTCGGCCTTTACGATGGACAGGTTGTCCACCTCGTCGGGAAGGTGCCGTTCGACGTTGCCCACCGCGTCGCGCAGATCGTTGGCCGCGACGTTGAGGTCGGCCGAGTCGTCGAATTCGACGACGATACGGGAGTCGCCCGACGCGCTTCTCGAGGAGATGTCCTTCACGCCCGGCACGCGCGAGGCCGCGCCCTCCAGCACGCGCGTCACCTGCGTGTCGATCGTCTCCGGCGTCGCGCCGGTGTAGTTGGCGCGGATGGTGACAACGGGACGGTCGATGTCCGGCAGCTCGCGGACCTCCACGCCGTAATAGGCGGCGACGCCCGCCAGGATGATGAGAAGGTTGAAGACGACCGTCAGGACCGGCCGCCTGACACAGAGGCCGGAAATGCCCTTTGTCGCTTCCGTCAACCGCGCCCGCGCGTCTTCCAGATGCACCGCCATAGCGTCAGCTCCGTGTCCGCGCCGATTCTTCGGCGCCGCTGATCGCCGGCGCCTCGTCCGCGCCTGCGTCCTCGTCGCCGTCGTCCACCATCGCCGGCGTCTCGTCGACTTCCGTCACCACCGCGCCGTCGCGCAGGCGCTGCACGCCCTCCACCACGACGCGGTCCCCGGCTTCCACGTCGCCGCGCACGATGACCGTCCCGCTCTCGCGCCGCACGATCGCCACGTTCGCGCGCCGCGCGGCGCCGTCCACCACCTTCCAGACATGCGAGCCCTGGCGGTCCCACTGCACGGAAAGGCTGGGCACGGCGAGCTCCCGGTCCGTCTCGAACCGAAGCGACACCGTTATCGCCATGCCGGCGCGCAGCTCGCGTCCCTCGTTCGAAAGCTCGGCCTCGAGACGCAGCGTCCGGGTGGTCTCGTCGATGCGGTTGTCGATACCGGTGATGAGGCCGGAGAGCTCCGAGCCCACCAGGCCGGGGGCGGTCGCAATGATCGGATGGCCGCGCTGGATGCGACCGGCCCAGCGCTCCGGCACCTCGAAGCCGATGCGCACGGTCGACAGGTCGTCGAGCCTGGTGATCGCGGTCGACTGCGTCACGAGATCGCCCACCGAGATGTCCGTCAGGCCGGTGACTCCGGGAAAAGGCGCAGCGAGCGTGCGCCGTTGCAGGGCGATCGCGGCGCTCTGCACCTCGATCCGGGCCAGCTGCGCGGCGGTCTCCGCCTCCAGCAGGGCGGCGTCGGATATGGTTCTGGACTGGGCCAGCGTGCGGGACCGCTCGAGCGTCGCTTCCGCCTGCCTAAGCGCCACGCGCGCCCGGTCGGCTGCCACGCGCTGCTCGTCATCCTCCAGCTTGAGGAGGGGCGCTCCTGTCTCGACCGCCTCGCCCGGACGGAACAGGATATCGGTGACGATGCCCGTCACCTGCGGATAGACGGTGATGGAGCGTGCCGCCTTGGCGGTGCCGAGCGCGATCACTGTCTCGCCGCCCGGATCCACCGCGACCTCCTGGGTGATGACGTTCACGCCGCCGCCGCGTCCGATGAGCCCGGGAATGCGGTTGCCGCCGCCCTGCCCGGCTCCGCCCCGAGCGGCGGCGCGCTCGCCCTCGAGACCCACGACGGAGGGATTGCTGTAGGCGTACCACCCGAAGGCGACGACGGCAAAGAGCACGAGCGAAAGGGCGATCTGCCTGTAAAGTGTCATGTCCCCAAGGAAACTCTGCCAGCGTGACATGATTTGAACGGATCATCCCAGCCGATCCGTCGCCCCATGAAATTACGATTGAGTTATCTGGATCATGCCTTAGTCGGGGGTTCCGGCATAGATGCCGTTTGCCCAAAAAAGCCCGTTTGGCGGGGATTCTGCCGGCTCATGACCCTGACGGAGCGCACCGCGGCCGTTTCGCCCGATCAGATGACGACGATGCCGCTGTGCTTCGCCTTGTTCTCCGGCTCCACGTGAATGGTGATCAGGGCATCGTCGACTTCGGCGCGCAGCGCCGCCTCGATCGCGTCGCAGATATCGTGAGCGTCGGCGACGCTCATGTCGCCGGGCACGACGAGGTGGAACTCGACGAAGATGCGCCGCCCGGCGTGCCGCGTCCGGAGGTCATGCGCCTCGAGCGCGCCCCCGCCGCGGCGGGAGATGACCTCGCGGATGCGCTCCAGTGTCTTCGCGTCGACCGCCTCGTCCATCAGACCGCCGACGCTCTGGCGAATGAGCACCCAGCCCGACCACAGGATGTTGACGGCGACGAGCGCGGCGAGAAGCGGGTCGAGGATCGCCCAGCCGGTCAGGGTGGCGAGGATGAGGCCGGCGATGACGCCTGCCGAGGTGGCGACGTCGGTCATGAGATGGCGCCCGTCCGCCGCGAGCGCCGGGGAGCGGTGGCTCCGGCCCTCGCGGATCAGCAGGTAGGCCCAGACGGAGTTGACGATGCTCGCGGCGCCGTTGATCAGCAGGCCCGCGACCGGCGCCTCCAGCATCTTCGGATCGGCGATCGTGAGATAGGATTCCCGCAGGATCGAGAAGGCGGCGATGATGATCAGCACGCCTTCCATGACGGCGGAGAAATACTCTGCCTTGGAGTGACCGTAGGGATGGTTCTTGTCGGCGGGGCGGGCGCTGACCCTGATCGCGTAGAGCGCAGCGCAGGCGGTTACCAGATTGATGATGCTCTCCAGCGCATCGGAATAGAGCGCAACGCTGCCCGTCACGTAGTAGGCGGAGTATTTCAGCGTGAGCACGAGCGCTGCGACGAATATGCTGATCGTTGCGAAGCGCTGGATGCGGGCCATCGGGTCACGGGAGAGAGGCGGCGGAAGCGCGAGCCGTCCATCCCGCTAGACGATCCGATCGGTTACTTCAACCTGTTGATCTTCCTTGCGAATCGCTCTCAGAAGCGTTAGCCGTCGAGCGCCTCCCCACGGAAACTCGCCGACCCGGAAGCATTGAGCCGGGACATGCCTCGCCCCATCTATGGGCGAGATTGGCGAGGAGCTGATGACAGAGCGCGAGCTGGAGAACTGGATGTGGTCGGAGGCGTGCGCGATGCTCGCCCGCGCGGAGCGCCTGCAGGGGCAGTTCGTGCGGGCGCGCGAGTTGCGGCGCGTGCCGGTGTGGGAGCCGCCCGCCGACGTGCTCGAAACGGAGCGCGAGGTGCTTGTGCTCCTGGCGCTGCCCGGCGTCGACCCGGAGAGAGTGGTCGCCGTGATCGAGGATGGAACGCTGGTGGTGACAGGCGACCGTGTGCTCCCCCCGGAGCTGCGCACCGCCGCGATCCATCGCATGGAGCTTCCGCAGGGCCGTTTCGAGCGCCGCCTGCCGCTGCCGGCCGGGCGCTACGATGCCGTGCGTCGCACATCCGCCAGCGGCTGCCTCGTCATCACGCTGAGCAAGGCCGGAGCGTAATGGCCGAACCGAACCAACCGAACGAAGAATCCGTCCGGGCGTCCGAGGCAGGGGGCGAACGCCGGCAGGACTCGCTCCTGCCGCTGCCGCCTGACGCGACGATTATCCTTCCGGTGCGCAACCTCGTGCTGTTCCCGGGGGTGGTGTTCCCGATCGCCGTCGGCCGGCCCGCCTCCATCGCCGCGGCGCAGGAGGCGGTCCGGCGGCAGATGCCGGTCGGCGTTCTGATGCAGCGCGATCCGGAAGTCGCGGAGCCCGGTCCGGACGATCTCCACCACATGGGGACAATCGCCAACATCGTGCGCTACGTGACGGCGCCGGACGGCAGCCACCATGTGGTGACGCAGGGCGAGCAGCGCTTCCAGATCATGGAGTTCCTCGAAGGTTATCCGTTCCTGGTGGCCCGGATCCTCCGCATTCCGGAGCCGCAGGACGGGACCCCCGAGATCGAAGGGCGCCTCCTCAACCTGCAGGCCCAGGCGGTCGAGGCGATCCAGCTGCTTCCGCAGGCGCCGCCGGAAATGGTCGCGGCGATCCGCTCGATAACGGAGCCGGGCGCGCTGGCCGACGTGGCGGCCGCCTACATGGACGCCAAGCCCGAAGAGAAGCAGGAGATCCTCGAGACCGTCGATCTTCAGGCGCGGATGGACAAGGTCGCCCGGCTCCTCGCGCACCGTATCGAGGTGCTGCGCATCTCGCGCGACATCGGCCAGCAGACCAAGTCCGCTTTCGAGGAGCGGCAGCGCGAGGCGGTGCTGCGCGAGCAGATGGCCGCCATTCAGCGCGAGCTGGGCGAGGGCGAAGGCAAGTCTCAGGAGATGGCCGAGCTCGCCAAGGCGATCGCCGAAGCGGAAATGCCGGAAGAGGTCGAGGAGCAGGCCCGCAAGGAGCTGAGGCGGCTGGAGCGCATGCCCGACGCGTCGCCCGAGCACGGCATGATCCGCTCCTACCTCGATTGGCTGATCGAGCTGCCGTGGAAGCTTCCCGACGAGCCCACGATCGATATCGACGAGACGCGCCGCGTCCTCGACCAGGACCATTTCGGTCTGGAGAAAGTGAAACGGCGCATCATCGAGTACCTCGCGGTACGCAAGCTTGCGCCGCGCGGCAAGGCGCCGATCCTGTGCTTCGTCGGACCGCCGGGCGTCGGCAAGACCTCGCTCGGGCAGTCCATCGCCCGCGCCATGGGCCGCAAGCTGGCGCGCGTCAGCCTCGGCGGCGTACACGACGAGGCCGAGATCCGCGGGCACCGCCGCACCTATATCGGCGCGCTACCCGGCAACATCGTCCAGGCCATCCGCAAGGCGGGAAGCCGAAATTGCGTGATGATGCTCGACGAGATCGACAAGCTGGGCGCCAGCGCGCGCGGCGACCCGTCCTCCGCCATGCTGGAGGTGCTCGACCCGGAGCAGAACGACACGTTCCGCGACAACTATCTTGCCGTGCCGTTCGACCTGTCCCGCGTCGTCTTCATCGCAACGGCGAACATGCTCGACACGATCCCCGGCCCGCTGCGCGACCGCATGGAGGTCATCAGCCTCGCGGGCTACACCGACGAAGAGAAGCTTCAGATCGCCCGCCGCTATCTCGTGCCGCGCCAGCTCGAGGCGAACGGGCTCGACGACGGGCGCGCCGAGATCGACGACGAGGCGCTTGGCCGAATCATTGGCGGCTATACGCGCGAAGCCGGCGTGCGCAACCTGGAGCGCGAGATCGGCAGGGCGCTGCGCCATGCCGCGGTGCGCATCGCGGAAGGCAGCGCCGACCACATCAGGATCGGCGCGGACGACCTCGCGGCGATCCTGGGGCCGCCCCGCTTCGAGAACGAGGTGGCGATGCGCACCAGCGTACCCGGCGTCGCCACCGGCCTCGCCTGGACGCCGGTCGGCGGCGAGATCCTTTTCGTGGAAGCGAGCCGCGCACCGGGCTCCGGCAAGCTCATCCTCACCGGGCAGCTTGGCGACGTCATGCGCGAGAGCGCCCAGGCGGCCCTCAGCCTGATCAAGAGCAAGGCCGACCTGTTCGGCATCGAGCCGGACGCGTTCGCGAAGAGCGACATCCACATGCATGTGCCGGCGGGTGCCACCCCAAAGGACGGCCCGAGCGCAGGTGTCGCCATGTTCACCGCGCTTGCCTCGCTCCTCAGCCGGCGCACCGTGCGCAGCGACACGGCCATGACGGGCGAGATCAGCCTGCGCGGCCTGGTGCTGCCCGTCGGCGGCATCAAGGAGAAGGTCGTGGCGGCAGCCGCCGCCGGCGTCAGGCGCGTGCTGCTGCCTGCGCGCAACCGGCGCGACTTCGAGGAGATTCCGGAATCGGCGCGCAACAAGCTCGAGTTCGTCTGGCTTGAGGACGTGGACCAGGCGATCGACGAAGCGCTCGAGCCGGCCGACAGCACCGAGCCGTCAGAGACGGCCAACGAGACGCGACCTGAGGGCGAGCGCGCCTCGATCGCGGCTGCGGCGCGCTAGGGAACCTACGGCTCCGCCCCCACCAGGGCGGAGCCCGCACGTCAGCTCAGGCTCTCCTTGAAGAACTCCACGGTGCGCGACCAGGCGAGGTCTGCGGCCCCCTTGTCGTAGCGCGCTTCGGACGTGTCATTGTTGAAGGCGTGGTTTGCGCCCTCGTAGATGAACACCTCATAATCGACGCCCGCTTCCTGCAGCGCTTCCTCGTAGGCGGGGATGCCGGCATTGATACGCTCGTCGAGCGCGGCGTAGTGGAGCATCAGCTTCGCTTCGATCTGCCCCGCCTGGGACGGATCGGCCTGGCGGCCGTAATAGGGCACTGCGGCGGCGAGATCGGCGCCGGCGTGCACGGCGGTGTCGTTCACCAGCCCTCCGCCCCAGCAGAATCCCACCGCGCCCACATTGCCGTTCGACATGTCGTGGCTCTTGAGGAACTGCACGGTCGCGACCGCGTTCGCGGTCGTATTGGCGCTGTCGAGCTCTCCGATCATGTCCCGCGCCCGGTCCTCGTCCTCAGGTGTGCCCCCGGATGGCGTCAGGAAGTCCGGCGCCAGCGCCAGGAAGCCCTCCAGCGCCATGCGCCGCGCCACGTCCTGGATATGCGGGTTGAGGCCGCGGTTCTCGTGGATGACCATGACCGCGGGGAGCGGGCCGGAGGCGTCAGCCGGCATCGCGAGATAGCCGCTCATCGTCTGCCCGTCGGCGCCGGGATAGGTGATCGTCTCGGTCGTGAGGCGCGCATCGTCCTCCGCGATGATCGCGGCACTCGCCTTCGACGCCTCCAGCATCGGCACGATCGCCGCCGCCGCTGCCGCCGAGCCGGTCAGCCGCGTCAGCTTCTGCATGAAGTTGCGGCGGTCGAGCGTCAGGTGCGTGTAGTCGTCATAAGCCTTGATCATGTCCTGGGTGATCTTGGGTCGCTCGTTCACCGGCTCCTCCTCGCGTCTGTCGTTCCTTGCTTCAACGGCCCATTCTCGCCGTCCCGTCGGGTCGGAAAACGACGGCGGGATCACAGCTTCGGGATTCTGCGTGAGCGGACGAATGACCTTGCGCCGGCTCAGGCGCCGAGGACCCGCAGATGGCTGTCGAACGCGACACCGGGCTGCTCGACCGCGCGCGAAGCAGTGTCCGCGCCCGCCTCCACGATCAGCCCCTCGCCGTTCGAGGCGAGGAAGCTCTTCACTCCGTAGCCGGCGACGCCGCTTGAATCGGCTTCGCGCGCGATCAGGTCCATGTTGGCGGCGACGGCCGTAGCGAGCGCGCAGCGATAAGGGGCCGGCGTGTCCGTATTCGACAGAGCATTGGAACCGGAATAGAGCAGCGATTCGAGCGCCGGCAGTCCCTGAATCGCGGCGCTCTGCTCCGCAAGCGCACCGGCTCTCAGGAGGGTCTCGTCTTCGGTGGCGAGGAAGCGGCGAAGCTGCCGCGCGCCCGTGCCGTGCACGTCGGGAAAGAACGCGAAGCGCTCGTAGCGCCCATCGCGCGCCATCGGACCGAAGCGGAAGAAGTCGACGCCTGCCCAGGCATCGATCGTCTCGGCGAAGGACTCCGCCAGGGCCGCCTTCGTCTCGGCGCCCGGCGCAACGCAGTAGCCTTCGACCTCGGCGACGAGGTCGGCCGTGGTCAGCTCCACGTGCTCGTAGGCGGGAATGACGTATTTGTCGATCGCCCGGTCGATGACCGAGGCGTATTCTACCTCCATTCCGGCTGCATCGGAGGGGTCGTCCTCTGCGCCGCCGCCGGAACGGCGAGGAGGAAAAAAGCCCCGGCGACCGCGCCTTGTAGCCCGGATGGAGCGAAGCGCAATCCGGGGTCTGTTCGCCGGGGACCCCGCAAGCGTTGCGACCGGATTGCGCGGCTTCGCCGCTCCATCTGGGCTACGGGTGCGAAGCCGGCGCGCATCACAATGCCTCCACGAATCGGATGAGCGCGGCGCGTTCCTCTACGTCGAGCGCCAGATACCGCTCGCGAGCCGCATCCGCCTCGCCGCCATGCGCGCGGATTGCCGCGTCGATGGTCGCGGCGCGGCCGTCATGCATGTAGCGGCGGCCGTTGCCGGGCCGCATCGCGATCAGCGGCGCGGTGCGCCATTCGGACGAAGCCACGCCCGGCTCGCCGACGCCGTCGTCGAGCGCGTCGCCCATGTCGTGCAGCAGAAGGTCGGTATAGGCCTCGACCGTGCCGCCGCCTTCCGCGGGTAGGCCCGGCACGTGGCAGGCGGCGCACCCGGTGGCGGCGAACAGCTCCGCGCCCGGCGTCGCCTCGGCAGGAGCGGCGCGCATGTCGAGGCTCGCGACGAAGGCGGCGACCATCTCGATCATCTCGTCGGAGAGCTCGCGCCCGCCGAGAAGCTCGCTCTCGCCGGTCGGCGCGCCGAGACACTCCGTTTGCAGCGCCGTGCAGTCGCCGTGCGGATGCGGGCGGAGCCGGCTCGACAGGCCGAGGTCGAGGGCGAAGGCATCCGCCACCTGCTCCTCCAGCGCGGCGGTCGCGGCCTTCCACCCGTAGCGCCCGAGCGCCTCGCCCGCCGCGGTCTCCACCATGCGCGCCCTCCCGGAGATGCCGTCGCCGTCGCGGTCGTCCGGATCGGCGAGCGCCAGCACCGCGGCGGCATCGATCTCCTCCAGCATGGCGCGGCC
>CAZMJQ010000348.1:0-7449 GCA_964566475.1 uncultured Propylenella sp.
CGGTGCGCACGCCGCTTCTTCATTCGCCTTTCCTGTCGCAGCGCCTGGGCGCGCGCGTGTTCCTCAAGCCCGAATGCCTGCAGCGCACCGGCTCCTTCAAGTTCCGCGGGGCGTGGAACGCGGTTCAGGCGCTCGAGCCAGCGGCGCGGCGGAAGGGCGTTGTCGCCGTCTCGTCCGGCAACCACGCGCAGGGCGTGGCAGAGGCGGCGCGGCTCGTGGGCGCTCGCGCCACGATCGTCATGCCGACCGACGCCCCGGAACCGAAGCGGCGACGCACCGAGCGCAGCGGCGCGCGGATCGCCCCCTACGACCGCGCCGCGGAGGATCGTGACGCGGTTGTGGCGCGCGTGGCGACGGACGTGGGAGGCGCGTTCATCCATCCGTTCAACGACCCCTTCGTGATCGCCGGTCAGGGCACGGTCGGGCTTGAGATCGCGGAGGATTGTGCCGCGCTCGGCCTTGATCCCGAGATCGTCGCGGTACCGTGCAGCGGCGGCGGATTGGCCGCCGGTGTGGCGCTCGCGGTCACCGAAAGTTTCTCCGCTGCGAACATCTACACGGCAGAGCCCGAAGGCTTCGACGATTACGCCCGCTCGCTTGCGAGCGGCGAGCGCCGGAGCAACGAGCGCCGAAGCGGCTCGATCTGCGATGCGCTGCTGGCGCCGGAGCCGGGTCCAATCGGCTGGGAGATCAACAGGCGGCGCATGGCCGGCGGGCTGGTCGTGAGCGACCGGGAGGCGCTTTTTGCCGTCGGCCTCTGCTTCGACGAGTTGCGCCTGGTGGTCGAGCCCGGCGGCGCCGTGGCGCTTGCTGCGATTCTTGTCGGGCGGCTGGACGTGCGCGGCAAGACAGTCGTGCTGGTGCTGTCGGGCGGCAATATCGACGACGAGATGCTCGCCGAAGGGCTGAGGGCCTATCGCTCGACCGCTGTATCCCGGAGCCTGTAGCCGGCGCCGCCCGCCGCTGTGCCTTCCGCCTTTGCGGGCGCGGCGCCGTCGGCACCGTCGCCGAACGTCGCGGCCAGCGCCAGCAGCTCGCTCCGCGCCTGGTCGGCAAGCGCGAAGCGCCGCGCCGTCTCGCCGCCCTCCGGGTTGACCTCCGCTCCCTCGATCGCAAGGTCGAGCGACATGGCGACGTTGCGCAGCTCGTTGGCGATCACGTCCGGCCGCAGCTGGTCGCGCACGGCGGTCATCGAGCCCTCGATGTGCTTCAGGGAGTCGAGCAGGCCCTGCGTCTCCTCCGGCCGGAAGCGCTCGCGGTACTCATTGAGGAACGCGCGCCCCTTGGAGGTGGAGGAGAGCAAATGTAGAAGGCTGGAGAATTCGGTCTCGCTGATCTGTCCGGGATTTGCCTGGCCGGCCATGCCACTGGTCCCTGCTGCTACGCAAAACTGTTCGGCGGCACACTCGCGGAAAACGCTTTAGAAATGGCTTACGCATGATGAGGCACGGCGAGGGGCTGGCCTTCGCCGTCCGGGCGGCGGCCTTTGCCGCGGCGGTCTTCTTTGCCAACGGCACGTACATCCCGTTCTTCCCGATCTGGCTGGCCGGTCGCGGCATGAGTGAGGCCGAGATCGGCGCGCTGGTCGCCGCACCGCTCCTCGTTCGCATCCTGTTCACGCCGTTCGTCGTGGGGGCGGCGGACCGGTTCCCCAGCCTGCGTTCCGCAGCGGCGGTCTACGCACTGGCGGCGGGCCTTATCTACGCGGCCCTTTTCTTCTTCTCGGGGTTCTGGCCGATCCTCTTCTTCTCGGCGCTGGCCTTCATGTTCTGGGGCGCTCAGGGGCCATTGTCCGATGCCACGACGCTTTACGGCGTACGCAGGCACGGCATCGATTATGCCCGCGTGCGGCTGTGGGGATCGCTCGGCTTCCTCGCCGGCACGCTCGTCGGGGCGACCGCGGTCGAGCGCTACACCGACACCGCGGTGCTTCCGGTCCTGGTCGCGTCCTATCTTCTCGCCGGCGCGCTGGCGAGGGTATCGCCGCGCGTTCCGACCACCGCGGTCGGAGGCGAGAGCGTGGGAATGCGCCACGCTTTGACCGACCCTACGCTCCGCCGTGCGCTCATTGCGGGCAACCTCGTGCTCGGCGGGCACGGCGCGTTCTATGCCTTCGGCAGCATCTACTGGCAGGAGCAGGGGTTCAGCGGCTCGCTGATCGGGGTTCTGTGGGCCTACAGCGTCGCGGCGGAGATCGCGGTCTTCTGGGTGGCGAAGCTGCTGCCCGGCTGGGGCGCGCGCCGCATGATCCTGGCCGGATGCCTCGTGGCGCTCGTTCGCTGGCTGCTCTTTCCCTTCGCTACCGATCCGCTCGCTGCCTTCGCGTTGCAGACGCTGCACGCCGCGACCTTCGGCCTGACGCATCTCGGCATCATGATGGCGATCGGCGCGATCGCCGTGCCGGGCCACACGGCGCGCCTGCAGGCCGCGCATCAGGTGATCGGCGGGCTGATGCTCGCCGCCGCGATGGCCGGGTCCGGACCGCTCTTCCGCGTGTCGCCGGTGCTGGCGTTCTCCGCGATGTCGGTGCTGGCGGTCGTCGCCCTCGTCATCGCCTGGGGGCTGAAGCGCGGCCTTCAGCCCCAGAGCGCAGGGTCCGGCGGTTCCACCAGGGCGCCGGAATAGGCTAGCCCCGGGTCGCGGTCGCGCGAAAGCAGCAACGGTCCGTCGAGGTCGACGATGTCGGCGGCCTGCGCCAGGAGATGCGCCGGGGCCGCCGCGAGCGACGTGCACACCATGCAGCCGGCCATCACGCCGAAGCCGCGGCCCCGGGCTTCGCTTAGGAGGCGCAGCGCTTCCGTCAGCCCGCCGGCCTTGTCGAGCTTGATGTTTACGCCGTCGTACTTGCCGGCAAGCCCGTCCAGGTCCGCGGCAACGTGCACGCTCTCGTCGGCGTAGACCGGCACGCTTCGCTCGGCCTCCCGGAGCAGCTCGTCCGCGCCGTCCGGCAGCGGCTGCTCGACAAGCTCCACCCCCGCCTCGGCGCAGGCGCGCATGTTCGCGGCGAAGTTCCGCGCATCCCACGCCTCGTTCGCGTCGACGATGAGCCGCGCACCGGGTGCGGCCTCGCGCACGCCGCGGATGCGCTCCGGGTCGCCGTCGCCGCCAAGCTTGAGCTTCAGGATCGGCCAGTCCCCGGCGCCGGCCGCCCCCGCCATGGAGGCCGGGTCGCTGAGGCTCAGCGTGAAGGCGGTCGTTACGGGCCGAGGCCGGGGGAGGCCCGCTTTCTTCCACACCGGAACGCCGTCGCGTTTCGCGGCAAGATCCCAGAGGGCGCAGTCGAGTGCGTTGCGTGCCGCGCCGGGCGGCAGGCCGCCGAGCGCTTCCAGGTCCGCCGCTTCAAGCCGCGTCTCCTCGATCTGGGCCAGCACGCTCTCCGGCGTCTCGCCGTAGCGCGCGTAGGGGCGGCATTCGCCGCGGCCCCGGGCCGCGCCGTCACTTACCTCGACCACGACGACGCTCACCTCGGTGCGCGATTCGCGCGAGATGACGAAAGTGCCGGCGATCGGCCAGCTCTCGACCCGTGCTGTGACGGAAAGGCTCATCGCACGGGCCGGGCGGTTCGGCGCCCGAAGCACGGAGGTGGGGCGATTTGGGCACACATGGCGTTCCGCATCCTGCTAGCATGAGCGGTACTCCCGTCAGCGGCAACCGGGCGTTCTCGTGGAAGCATCGATCCAGCACTATTTCGACGATCAGCAGCGGATGCTGCTGCGGCCGGTGGGCGGCTGGGTCATCGAACGCGCGCGCGACCTGGATGAGGGGCTGCGCAGTCTCGCCGCCACCATGCGCGAGCAGAAGACTCGGCAGGTGGTCATCGATCTCTCCGACCTCGGCGCGCTCGACACGGCCGGGGCCTTCCTGCTGGCGCGGCTCGAATACGAGTTCGTTTCGCAGGACGGCGGATCGGTCGCCTGGCATGGCGCCGACAGGCAGAGCCTGGCCCTGCTGGAGCGCGTGCGCGACGTGATAGCCGTGGAGATGGAGCACAGGCCCCCGGAGAACACGATCCTTGAGGATATCGGCGAGACGGTGCTCTCCGTTGCGGAGGACGGCCGAAGGCTCCTGCGCATCCTGGGCGGCACGGTGCAGGAGCTCGGCTCGGTCATCCTGAAGCCGCGCACCTTCCGCGCATCCGCCGTCGGCCGGCAGCTCGAGGTGACGGGCGTCCGCGCCGTGCCGATCATCTTTCTCATGTCGTTCCTGATCGGCGGAATTGTCGCCCAGCAGGGCGCCTTTCAGCTGCAATATTTCGGCGCCACGATCTTCACCGTCGATCTCGTCGGCATCCTGGCGCTGCGCGAGGTGGCGCCGCTGCTCACCGCCATCATGGTCGCCGGGCGGTCCGGCAGCGCCATCACCGCGGAGATCGGCTCCATGCGCATGCGCGAGGAGATCGACGCGCTTCGCGTCATGGGCCTCGATCCGATCAACGTGCTCGTGCTGCCGCGCGTCCTCGCCCTCATTATCGTGCTCCCGCTGCTGAGCTTCCTGGCCGGGCTCGCCACGCTCTTCGGCGCCATGCTCACGCTCTGGTTTTATGTGGATATCCCGCCCGTCGCGTTCATTCAGCGCCTTCAGGACGCGGTCGATTTCTCCAGCCTCTTCAGCGGACTTCTGAAGGCGCCGTTTATGGCGCTCATCATCGTGCTCATCGCCTGCACCGAGGGCATGGCCGTGAAGGGCAGCGCCGAATCGCTCGGCCGCCACACCACGGCGTCGGTGGTCAAGTCGATCTTCATGGTGATCGTCGTCGATGGCATTTTCGCCATTTTCTACGCGGCGATTGACTTCTGATGGCGACGAACGGCCGCGGCGGCGAGCCCATCATCCGCGTCCGCGGTCTCACCGTGGACTTTGGCGGGCCGCCTGTCCTGGAGAGCCTCGATATCGATATCAAGCGTGGCGAGATACTCGCCATTGTCGGCGCCTCCGGCACGGGGAAATCGGTGCTGATGCGCGCTATCCTGGGTCTCGTGCGGCCGCGCGCCGGGGCGATCGAGGCGTTCGGTGAGACGTTCGGTCGCGACGGCCCCTCGCTTGAGGTCGAGCGGCGCTGGGGCGTGCTTTTCCAGTTCGGTGCGCTCTTTTCCTCCCTTACCGTGGCTCAGAACGTCGCCGTGCCGATGCACGAGTTCCTGAACCTGCCGGACGCCCTCGTGGAAGGGCTCGCCGGCATCAAGATCGAGCTCGTCGGCCTGAAGGAGCAGGATTTCGAGAAGTACCCCTCCGAGCTCTCCGGCGGCATGATCAAGCGCGCCGCGCTCGCCCGGGCGCTGGCGCTCGATCCGGAGGTGGTTTTCCTCGACGAGCCGACCGCCGGGCTCGATCCCATAGCCGCCTCCGAGTTCGACGCGCTGATCGCGGACCTCAGAAACACTTTAGGCCTCACCGTCGTCATGGTAACCCACGATCTGGACACGCTTCACGCCATCGTCGACCGCGTGGCGGTCATTGGCGAGAAGCGTATCCTGGTCGAGGGCGACCTCGACAAGATGCGGCGCTTCGACCATCCCTGGGTGAAGAGCTATTTCGGCGGCGAGCGAGCAAGGGCGGCGTTCCGGTAGGGCGATGGAAACAAAAGCGAACACGGCGCTCATCGGCGCGTTCACCCTCGTGGTGCTCGCGCTCGGCTTCGTCTTCGTCTACTGGCTCGCGCGCGGCGCCGACCAGGGCGCCACCACGCCGCTGACGGTGGTCTTCCAGGATCCGGTCACCGGGCTCAGCGTGGGGAGCCAGGTTGTCTTCAACGGCATCAAGGTGGGCGAGGTGAAGACGCTCGAGCTCGACCCGGACAGGCCGAACGTGGTGCGCGCCGGGCTCAGCGTGCAGCCGGCCCGCTCGATCAAGGCGGACACACAGGTGACGCTCGGGTTTCAGGGGCTGACGGGCGTCGGCTATGTCGAGATGGCCGGCGGCTCGCCGCAGCTGCCGCCGATCTGGGAGGCCCAGGAGAACCCGACCATCATCGCAACGCGCTCCAGTATGCAGGACCTCTTGGCCGGGGCCCGTACGATCCTGGCCCGCGCCGACGAGGTGCTGCAGACGTTGGAGCGGACCGTCTCGGAGAACTCCGACGACATCTCGCTCGCAGTCCTCGACGTACGCAAGTTCACGAGCGCGCTGGCGGAGAATTCCGACGACGTGGCGGCGTTCATCGCGAATGTCTCGGCGGCGTCGAAGGGCATCGCCGACGCTGCGGCGCGTCTTGACGGCATCATCGACAGGAGCGAGGCGCTGCTGGAGGCGCTCGACCCGGAGGATGCGCGCGTGGCGCTTTCAAGCTTGCGCACGTCGTCGGAGAGCCTGGCAGAGCAGGCGAGCCGGATCGGGCCGATCGTCGACCGCGCCGACCGGGTTGCCGCGAACGTCGAAACCTTCTCCGATCGCCTGCCGGCGCTGGGCGAGCGGGCGGAGGGACTGATCGCGGCTGTCGACCCGGAGAAGGTGGGTCGTGCGCTCGACAACATCGAGCGGTTCAGCGCGGCGCTCGCCGAGAACAGCGGCGAGATCGACCAGATCGTCGCCGACGCGCGCAGCGTCTCCGCCCGGTTCTCCACGCTAGGCGAGCGGGCGGAATCGCTCCTCACCAAGCTGGACAATATGGCCGGCGAAGGCCCCGGCGGGATCATGCAGGATGCGACGGAGACGCTTGCCGCCATCCGTGCCGCGGCGGAGAGCTTCAATGCGCAGATTGCGACGGTCGGCTCCGGCGTCTCCGATTTCAGCGGGCGCGGGCTGCGCGACCTGCAGAGCCTGATTGCCGAGGGCCAGAGGACCATCGGCCGCCTGGATCGCGTCATCTCAAATCTGGAGCAGAACCCGACGGGATTCCTGCTCGGCGGCGAGAACGTGCCGGAATATGGCGGGCGAAGGCGTTGAGGGCTTGGGGGGCCGCTTGAGGAACGCGCAATGGACGTTCGCGCTGCCGCGGCGGTGCGCCGGCGGGCTCGCGGCGCTGCTCTTGGCGGCGGCGCTCTCCGCCTGCACGTCGCTGATCGCCGGACCGCCGAGCAACATCTTCGACTTGAGCGCGCCCGGCGAGGTGCAGGCGCCGCGCGGAGGGCTGCAGATTCTTGTGCCGGAGCCCAGCACCGTGCGCGCCCTCGACACCGACCGGATCGCCGCGCGCCCGAGCCCTTCCCAATACGCCTATCTGCCCGGCGCCGTATGGAGCGACCGTCTGCCCAAGCTCCTGCAGGCGCGCCTGGTGGAGACGCTGCAGAACAGCGGCCGGGTCCGCGCGGCGGCCGTGCCGGGGCAGGGGCTCGTTATCGACTATCAGCTGGTGATCGACGTGCGCGCGTTCGAGCTGACGACCGAGGGGGCGCTCGTCGACCTCGCGGTCAAGGTGATGGACGACACGAACGGGCGCATCGTGCGCTCGCGCGTCTTCCGCCATCTCGTGTCGGTGGAATCCACCCAGCCCGGCGCTGTCGTGCACTCGCT
>CAZMJQ010000349.1:0-2681 GCA_964566475.1 uncultured Propylenella sp.
ATCGCCGACACCTCCGGGTCGTGTGCCTGGTCGGCGGACGGGCGCCACCTCTTCTATGTCCGGCTCGACGCGAGCCACCGCCCCTCACGCGTCTTCCGCCACCATCTCGGCACAAGTCGTGAGGACGACGTTCTGATCTACGAGGAGGCCGATCCCGGCTTCTTCATGCACGTCGGAAAGACGCAGTCGGATCGCTTCGTCGTCATCCACATGCATGACCACCAGACGGCGGAGGCGCGGCTCATCCCCGCCGACGACCCGGAGGCGGAGCCGATCCTCGTCGCTCCGCGCGAGACCGCCGTTGAGTACGGCGTCGACGAGGCGAACGGCACGCTCTTCATCCTTACCAATGCCGACGGCGCGGAGGACTTCAAGATCGTCACCGCGCCGGTCAGCGCGCCCGCGCGCGAGAATTGGGCGGACCTCGTCCCGCACGAGCCCGGCCGACTCATCATCTCCCAGAGAGTTTACGCCCGGCACCTGGTGAGGCTGCAGCGCAAGGACGGCCTGCCGCAGATCGTCGTGCGTCGCCTTGCCGACGACGAGGAGCATGTCATCGCGTTCGACGAGGAAGCCTATTCCATCGGCCTGTCGGGCGGCTACGAGTTCGATACGAATACGCTCCGCTTCACGTATTCGTCGATGGCCACGCCGGCCCGCGTCTTCGACTACGACATGGAGACTCGCGCACGCGTGCTCCGGAAGGAGCAGGAGGTGCCGTCGGGGCACGATCCGTCGCACTACGTCACGCGCCGCATCCTGGCGCCGGCGCCGGACGGCGAAACCGTGCCGATCTCCATCCTCCATCGCAGGGACACCCCGCTCGACGGCTCGGCCCACTGCCTTCTCTACGGCTACGGCTCGTATGGCGTGACGATCCCCGCCGGATTCTCCGTCACGCGGCTGTCGCTGGTCGACCGCGGCTTCGTGTACGCGATCGCCCACATACGCGGCAGCAAGGCCAAGGGCCACCGCTGGTACGAGGCCGGCAGGCGTGGTGCGAAGGTGAATACCTTCACCGACTTCATCGCTGCGGCGGAGCATCTCTGCCGCGAACGCTACACCGCGCGCGGGAGCATCGTGGCCGAGGGCGGCTCCGCGGGTGGTATGCTCATGGGCGCGGTCGCCAATATGACGACCGGTCTCTTCGCCGGGATCATAGCCGACGTGCCATTCGTCGACGTCCTGAACACCATGCTCGACGACACGCTGCCGCTGACGCCGCCGGAATGGCCGGAGTGGGGCAACCCGATCGAGAGTCCCGACGACTACGAGACGATCCGCGCCTACTCGCCCTACGACAACGTCACGGCGAAGCCCTATCCGCCCATCCTGGTGCTGGCCGGGCTGACCGATCCGCGCGTCACCTACTGGGAGCCCGCCAAATGGGTCGCACGGCTGCGCGAGACGAAGACCGACGACAACCTGCTTCTCCTGCGCACCAACATGGATGCCGGCCACGCCGGCGCCGCCGGGCGCTTCGATGCGCTGAGGGAAAAGGCAACGGAGCTCGCCTTCGCGCTGAAGGTGACCGGGCTCGCAGGCAGCTGAGCGGACGCGGGCAGCGATTTCTTCGATGCCTTGCCTGACTCGCGCACAAAAAACCGCCGCTTTCCCCGCGTTCTCCGGTTGCCCGGCAAAACAACTGCGCTAGAACGATTGAAAGGAACGGGGCTAACGCCCCAAGCGTTCCTCACGATCAGCCAACAGAGGAGGACGACAATGGCTTTTTCGCTCCCCGACCTGCCTTACGCCTATGACGCGCTCGCGCCGCACATGTCGGCGGAAACGCTTGAGTTCCACCACGACAAGCACCACAAGGCCTATCTCGACGCGATGACGCCGATGATCGAGGGCACCGACTATGCTTCCCTTCCGATCGAGGAGATCGTCAGCAAGAGCTATTCCGACAACCCGAAGCTTTTCAACCAGGCGGGCCAGTACTATAACCACCTCCATTTCTGGAAATGGATGAAGCCGAACGGCGGCGGAAAGAAGCTGCCCGGCAAGCTGGCGGAGCAGATCGACAAGGACCTCGGCTCGTTCGACGAGTTCCGCAACAAGTTCATCGACGCCGGCAAGACCCAGTTCGGCTCCGGCTGGGCGTGGCTGGCGCTGAAGGGCGACAAGCTCGTCGTCATGAACACGCCGAACGGCGAGAACCCGCTGGTCCACGGCGGCACGCCGCTTCTCGGCGTCGACGTCTGGGAGCACTCCTACTACATCGACTACCGCAACGCCCGGCCGAAATACCTGGAGACCTGGTTCGACAACCTCGTGAACTGGGATTACGTCGCCGAGCTCTACGGCGCATAAAGCCCTCCGCCCCGCCCGCCAATTGCCCCGGCGCCGCCGGGGCAATTCCTTCCTCCAAGCAAAGCCGCGGCTGCCGCCAGCGGGCCGCAAGAGCGTGGGCGCAACCCCCGAAAAACACCTCGATTCTCGCGCAGTTGTGTTCGCCCGTGTGCCGTTCCCGGCGCCGCCCGGCCCTCCCGCCTCGGAGACACCATGCTATGCGGGGGGCGCAATGGGCCTCGCAAGGCGCGGCTCCATTGGCACCGCAGGGATTCTCAGGAGGACATTATGCGTCGGGTGCTCTTCGCAGGACTGGCCATGGCCGTAGGCGTCGTCGGAACGGCAGCTTTCGCAGTTGACGATCCCATCCTTACGCGCAAGAAACT
>CAZMJQ010000350.1:0-3930 GCA_964566475.1 uncultured Propylenella sp.
CGTGCCGGTGAACGAGGTGATTGCGATTCTGGCGGGCGAGGGGGAGGATGCGGCGGAGGCAGCTTCCGCTGCTCCCGCGAAGAAGGAGAAGAAGACCGAACGGTCCGAGGCTCCCAAGGCAGAAGCTAAGGCGGCCCGCGCTGAGGCGGAGAAGCCGGCCGAGAAGCGCGAGGGTGCGGGAGAGGCGGCCCCGCCGGCCAAGGCCCCGCCTCGCGCCGCGCAGGGCGAGACTGCGGGCAAGACTGCCGGAAAAGCAAACGGCGACGGCCGCATCTTCGCGTCGCCGCTCGCAAGGCGGCTCGCCGGCGATAACAAGCTCGATCTCGCCGCGCTCACCGGCTCCGGGCCGCACGGGCGCATCGTCAAGCGCGACATCGAGGAGGCGCTGAAGGGCGGCGCCGGCAAGGCGGCGCCCGCCGCCGCACCCGCCGGCGCGCCGGCGGTGGCGCCGAGCATGACCGACAAGCAGGTGCTCGCCCTCTACGAGGAGGGCAGCTACGAGCTCGTCCCGCACGATTCCATGCGCAGGATCATCGCCCGGCGCCTGGTGGAGGCGACGACGACGATCCCGCATTTCTACCTCACGATGGACTGCCGCATCGACCGACTGCTCGCGCTGCGCACCGAGATCAACGCGGCTGCGCCGGAGGTGGACGGCAAGCCGGCCTGGAAGGTCTCCGTCAACGACATGGTGATCAAGGCGCTGGCGAAGGCGCTGATGGACGTGCCGGAGGCGAATGTCAGCTGGACGGAAGGCGGCATGTTGAAACACAAGCGCGCCGACGTCGGCGTTGCCGTCTCCATTCCCGGTGGACTGATCACGCCCGTGGTGCGGCATGCGGAAACGAAGACCCTGTCCCAGATCGCCAACGAGATGAAGGACCTTGCCGGGCGCGCGCGGAACAGGCGGCTGAAGCCGGAGGAGTACCAGGGCGGCTCGTCCGCCGTCTCAAACCTCGGCATGTTCGGCGTGAAGGATCTCGCCGCCGTCATCAACCCGCCGCACGCGACGATCCTTGCGGTCGGCGCCGGCGAGCAGCGCGTCGTCGTGGAGGACGGCGAGTTCGTCGCAGCGACGATGATGACGGTGACGCTCTCAACGGATCACCGCGCCGTCGACGGCGCGCTCGGCGCGGAGCTGCTTGGCGCATTCAAGCGCTACATCGAGGCGCCGGCGGGTATGCTTGCTTAGTCGAAGAAGACGGGAGATTGTCATGGCATCGATCAAACGCAGCGCGGAAGCGGTTTGGAACGGCGGCGGGCCGGACGGCAAAGGCACGCTGACCACGAAGAGCGGCACGCTCTCCGGCACGCCCTATTCGGCGGGCATGCGCTTCGGGGAAGACAAGGGCACGAACCCGGAGGAGCTGATCGCCGCGGCGCATGCCGGCTGCTTCAACATGGCGCTGGCCTTCGGGCTCGGCGGGGGCGGGCACAAGCCGGAGGAATTGCGCACCACCGCCGTCGTCACCATCGAGAAGGAGGGCGCGGGCTGGACGGTGAAATCGAGCGCGCTGACGCTGAAAGGCAAGGTGCCGGGCATGTCGGCGGAAGACTTCAAGAAGGCGGCGGATGGCGCAAAGGCCGGCTGCCCGATCTCACGGCTCCTTACCGGCGCGGAGATCACGCTGGACGCCGAGCTGGTCGGCTAGACCTTCGGCCAGCCGACAGGAAACCGGGAAGCTCGCCCGCGGCGGTCCGCCGGCAGCGCGAATGCTGCGCCCAAGGACCGCCGTGGCGACACGAGCTTCGATGCGGAGCCGCCGAAAGCGCCCCTGGCAAGAGATCCTACTTCGCGGCGCGCTTGCGTGCCCGCTTCTTGGATGGCGCCGCGGCCTTCCGGCCGAGGCCCATGCGCTTGGCCAGCTCCGAGCGCGCCTTGGCGTAATTCGGGGCGACCATCGGGTAGTCGCGTGGCAGGCCCCACTTGGCGCGGTACTCGTCGGGCGTCATGCCGTAGGTGCCCTGCAGGTGCCGCTTCAGCGACTTGAACTTGCGGCCGTCCTCCAGCGAGACGATGTAGTCGGGCGTGACCGACTTGCGCACGGGCACTGCCGGCACCAGCGGCTTCTGCTCGGGTTCTGCCGCGGCCGCGGGCGCTCGCGCCAGCGCCAGATGAACATCCTCGATTAGCTTGCTCAACGCGCCTGAATCGACAGAATTGTTGCTCACATAGGCCGAGACTACATCGGCGGTGAGTTGCACGAGGTCCTCGCGATCGGCAGAGTCCATTTTTGATCCTTTTCTTGAAAAGCGCCGCAAGCCTTGCGATCTTTGGCAAGTGCAGCAATCGCACCGCAATACTAGTCTGTAAAGCGCAGCGCAATAACGTTAGTAAAGAATCTTGTGCGAAATCCGGCTTCGAGCACAGAGCAAATGGCAGGTTTCGCGCAAAGATAGCAGGCTCAGACGATACGCCGGAACTTTTCAAGATCAATCTGAGGCGGTTTTGTGCAGCCCACCTTCGGCTTAACTTAACGGCAGCCACGTTGAGCCCTGCCGATGCCGTTACGGCGGCGAGATTCCCGCCCCGGCCTGCGCGCCTCAGCCGGCCTTCTGGTAGTGCGCCATTGCGCGCGCCGCCTCGCTCACGTCGTGCCAGAGCTGGCGCATTTCCTCCGTGGCGGGGCCGGATTTCTCGAACTCGGTGACGCCCTGCCCGGACTGGAGGGCATGTCCGTAGACCGCGCGCTGCGCCACCGCCCCGCGCCAGACCGGGGCGCCCATGTCGCGGATGGACTTCCGCGCCGCAATCACGATCGGCGATTCCGTTATGCCGCGCTTCGGCGGCGCGGCATTGAGAGCCACGAAGAAGGGCCGCTTCGCCTTCCGCGACATTGCGATGGTCGCGGGCACCGACGCGATGTCGAAGACCGACGGGCGGCTTGGAATGAGGACGAGGGTCGCCGCACGCATCATGGTCTCGACGGTCTCGTCGGCCTGCGGGGGCCCGTCGATGAAGGCCCACTGGATGTTGCCGCTGCTGCGGGCTGTGTCGAGCACCTGGCCGAGCGCGTCGATGCGGCAGGAAACGTGCAACGGCGTCGGCGCCTGGCGCAGGCCGTGCCAGACGCTCAGCGATCCTTGCGCGTCGGTGTCGACCAGCAGCGCCGGCGCGCCTTCGGCGTCCGCTAGCGTGGCCAGGTTGACCGCAAACGTGCTCTTGCCCGCCCCGCCCTTCTGCGAGGCGATCGCAACGATGTACATCCGCCTCAATCCGCCCCTCTTTGTTCTCAGTCTATACTGAAGAAGGGCGGCAGGGCTATGAGGCAATTTGGAGGGAGGAGCCGGAATTCTACCCGGCGGCGGATCATTTGCGTCAGCGCCGCCACTTGATCGAGCAGCCGACGGACGGGACTTGCCCGGCAGGACCCTTGCCTGTCCCGGCGACATGAAGCATGCCTTCCAGCAGCTCGCGCTTCTCGTCTCCCGTGGGAGGACGAGAGCCGGCGCTGTCGACGCGCCCGCGATACTGAACCGCGCCGCTCCTGTCGAAGCCGAAGAGGTCCGGGGTGCAGACCGCTCCGTAGGCGCGAGCGATTTCCTGCGTCTCGTCAATCAGATAGGGGAAGACCAGCCCGTGCCGCTCGGCGAATGCCTGCATGTTCTCGAACGAATCCCCGGGCGAGATGCCCGTGTCGTTCGGCATGATGGCGACGCAGCCGATGCCGGCCTTCTGAAGGGCGCGGCAATCCTCGTTCAGCCGCCCGACCACCGCCTTCACGTAGGGGCAGTGGTTGCACAGGAACATGACGAGCGTGCCGTTCTCGCCCTTCACGTCATCGAGGGCGTATATGCGGCCGTCCGTGCCTTTCAGGCTGAAATCGATGAGCTGCGTCGCGCCCTGGTCGGCGGATTGCTGTGCCATGCGGGCCTCCCGTCGCTTGTGCCGGGAGACGTGCCACCGCGGGGGTGCAGATTCAAGCCGGG
>CAZMJQ010000351.1:0-5316 GCA_964566475.1 uncultured Propylenella sp.
ATAGGTGTTGGGCTGCGGCGCGTTCATGGCATGCGGTCCTCAGCTGGCGATGCGCTGCGGCGCGCGATCGAATTCGCGCACGGCGCGGACGAAGGCGCGGACGAGCTCGGGGTCCTTGCGGCCGGGCGCGCTTTCCACGCCCGACGACACGTCGACGCCCGGTGCGCCGGTCTCGGCCAACGCGTCCGTCACGTTCGCGGGATGGAGCCCGCCGGCCAGCAGCCACGGCGTGGCGGAAGAGAATCCCTTGAGGACGCTCCAGTCGAACGCGGCGGCATTGCCGCCGGGGCGCGTGGCGTCCTTGGGCGGCTTGGCGTCGAGCAGGAAGCGGTCGGCACCGCCATAGTTCCCGGTCCGCTCCAGGTCGGCGGGCTCCGAGACGTGGATCGCCTTCATCACGGGGATGCCGGTCGTGGCCCGGACGGCCGCGGCACGCTCCGGCGTCTCCTTGCCGTGGAGCTGGATGAGGTCCGGGTGGAGGCTGGCGGCGATGTCCGCCAGCAGCGCGTCGTCCGCATCTACGGTGAGCGCCACGACGCGCGCCTTGCCGCGCGCGCGGCGGGCAAGAGCGGCGGCGCGCTCGATCGCGATATTGCGCGGGCTCGGCGGAAAGAACACGAGACCGACGAAATCGGCGCCCGCCTCAAGCGCGGCGTCCATGCTCTCCTCGTGGGAAAGCCCGCAGATTTTGACCTCTGTCGGCATGCCCGCTCCGTCGCACGAACGGAACGAAAAGTCGACTCGGAGGAGACGGTCGGGGAACCGAATCCGCGCTGATTTGTTTCTTCAGCCAGTTAAGAGGAAACACATGCGCTACGCGACGAAACTTGTTTCCTAAGCGCGCGTCAGCCGCCGGAAACGGTGCGGCCGTAGCGTGCGGCCGGATCGAAACTCGGGGGACGCGACATGACCAGCCAGATCAGCCTCGCCAAGTACCTTGCAGTCCGCACCGCGGCTTTTGTCGTGCTGACCGCGGCCTCGACCGCCGTGATGGCGCTGCCCTACCTCGGCTGAGCGCTCGTCCGTCAGGCAGCCTTTGCGCGGCCGAGTTGCGGGGGATCGACGGCACGGCGGAGGTCGGCTTCGATCTTGACCCGTTCCGCCGCCTTTCCCGGCACATGCAGCGTGCAGACGTGCGTGGCGCCCGCCGCCTTGATCTCCTCCCAATGCGGGTGTGATCCCGCATCCTCCCCGATGCGCTTCGAGAAGTCGTCGACCTCGTCGAGGTAGTCGGCGACCAGCGCGTTCAGTGGACCGAAATGGCAGAAGATGTAGACGCCGGGCAGCGCCTTGTGCGGCGTGCCGATCGGGTTGAGCTCGAAGCGGTAGGCTTCGCCGCCCGCGCCCGTCCATTTCACGTAGATGGGCTCGGATATCATCGCGCGGGTGACGAGCCGGTTCACGGCGGTCATGCGGGAGTCTCCAATTAGCGTTGGAACGGAGACGCGTGACGCACTGGAACGCGGGAGGCCGGCAACGCTCGGCGCCGGCCGGCAAACCCGCGTCTACGTGATTCTGTGACCTCCGGGCCAGAGGAAATTTGTTAGCCCGCGATCATGGCCTCCACGGCGCGGATGAGGCGCTCGATGTCCTCCGGGCGCGACAGCCGGTGGTCGCCGTCGCGCACCAGCGTGAGAACGGCGTCGTCGAAGGGGAGGCGTTCCATGAGCTTCGTCGCATGGCTCCACGGCACGTCGGGGTCCTGCATGCCCTGGATGACATGCACCGGACAGCCGGTCTCGATCGGCCGGTCGCCGAAGAGGTGCTGACTTCCGTCTTCGATGAGGCTGAGCGTGATGATGTCGGGCTCGTCGGAGTAGGCGGAAGGTTCCGCGAGGAAGCCGTTGCGCCTGATCCTGCGCTTCTCGGCCGGGCTCATCCCGTCCCACATCAGGTCCTTCGTCATGTCGACGGCAGGCGCCAGTAGGACCATGCCGGCCAGACGCTCCCGATCGCCGCGCTCGCCGAGGCGCTTGGCGAGGAGCAGCGCGATCCACCCGCCCATCGACGAGCCGACGAGAACCTGCGGGCCTTTGGTGAAGACGTCGAACACCGCCTCGGCCTCCTCCAGCCAGCGCGAGATGGTGCCGTCCTCAAACCGCCCGCCGGACTGTCCGTGGCCGGAATAGTCGAAGCGGGCGCAGGCGCGGCGCGATTTCGCCGCCCACTCGGCAAGGGCCTCCGCCTTGCTGCCAGCCATGTCGGAGCGGAAGCCGCCGAGCCAGACGATTCCGGGCGCCTTGCCGGCGCGGCTCGCCACGGCGATGCGGCGCGCGGCGGTCCCCTTACCGACCTCAAGATATTTCAATCGCCCGACACTCATTCTAATCCTTTCGCCCCGAAACGCTTTCGAGGTGCGTGAAGCGCCCCATGCCGTCAACCCCGAAGCCAGCGAATGCAGATGCCGCTCCCGGACGCCGTCCGCTCACGGTGCTGCAGGTCATCCCCTCGCTCGACACCGGCGGCGCGGAGCGCGCCGCGATCGATATCGCCGCTGCGCTGGCGAAGCGCGGCGACCGTGCACTGGTCGCGAGCGAGGGGGGCAGGCTCGCCGCGGAGCTTGCCGAAGCGGGGGGGAGTCTCGTCCCGCTCCGCGCCGCCTCGAAGAATCCGGCGCGGATCGGCCTGCTCGCGCTCAGCCTCGCCCGGCTGATCCGCGAGGAGAAGGTCGACATCGTGCATGCGAGGAGCCGCGCCCCGGCCTGGGCGGCGCGTCTCGCCTGCCGCCGCACAGGCGTTCCCTTCATCACCACGTTCCATGGCATCTACGGCGAACGGAGCGCCATGAAGCGCCGCTACAATTCCGTGATGGCGCGGGGCGACGCCGTCATCGCCAACTCGGAGTACACCGCCGCACTGATCCGCGAGCGTTACGGCACGCCGACGGGGCGTATCGTCGTAATCCCGCGCGGCATCGATACGCTGCGGTTCAGCCCCGATGCCGTGAGCGAGGCGCGACGTGAGGCTTTGCGGCGGGCCTGGGGACTTTCAGGCGGCGAGACCGTGGTGCTCAACCTCGCGCGCCTCACGGGATGGAAGGGGCAGAATGTGCTGATCGAGGCGGCGGCGCAACCGGCGCTGGCGCAACGCGACCGCCTCGTCGTGGCGCTGGCCGGCGATGCGCAGGGCCGGGAGGACTATCGGCGCGAGCTTGAAGAATCGATCGCGGCGCACGATCTCGAGGGCCGAGTGAGGATCGTCGGACATTGCAGCGACGCGCCCGCGGCGCTCGCTCTCTCGGATGTGGCGGTGATCGCCTCGACCGAGCCCGAGGCGTTCGGCCGCACGGCGATCGAGGCCGCATCCATGGGGGTCCCGGTCGTTGCGGCCGCGCTTGGCGCAACCGCGGAGACCGTTATGGCGCCGCCGCGATGCGCGGCCGAGGAGCGGACCGGGTGGCTCGTGCCGCCCGCCGATGCCGCCGCGCTGGCGGATGCGGTAGATGCTGCGCTGGCCCTGGATCCGGCGGGACGGCAGGCTCTAGCCGCACGTGCGCGCCACCACGCGGCGGGCTTCACGACCGAAGCGATGCAGCAGGCGACGCTTGCGGTATATGACCGGCTGACGCATCCCGGCAACGAGGGATGAATTTTCCCGAAACGATAGATCGATCTGCGAGTTGACTTGTTAGGAAATTCACCGGATTCTTTCCTGCCGGCGGAACAGGCCCGCCCGCAAGGTTATTCGTAGCAACAACGTAAGGAGAACTGACCATTCGCAGACCTTTTCGTGCTCCCCCTACCGTCAAGGAAGGGCCCCGGGTCAACGACGAGATCCGAATCCCCGAGGTTCAGCTGGTCGATCATGACGGCCAGAACCGCGGGGTCGTCCAAATCGAGGAAGCGCGGGAGCTGGCAGAGAGCGCCGGGCTCGATCTGGTGGAGATATCCCCGAACTCGCGTCCGCCCGTCGTCAAGATCCTCGATTACGGCAAATACAAGTTCCATGCGCAGAAGAAGGCCTCCGAGGCGCGCAAGAAGCAGAAGACCGTCGAGGTCAAGGAAATCAAGATGCGCCCCAGCATCGACACGCACGATTACGACGTGAAGCTGAAGGCGGCGCGGCGTTTCCTGGACGAGGGCGACAAGGTGAAGATGACCTTGCGTTTCCGCGGCCGCGAGATGGCGCATCAGGAGCTCGGCCTGCAGCTTCTCTTCCGCGTGCGCGACGACCTTGACGAGATGGCCAAGGTCGAGGCGGAACCGAAGCTCGAAGGCCGCCAGATGATCATGATCCTGGCCCCTTCGGGCAAAGGAGGCGGACGGCCGCAAGCCGAGCCCGCCGCGTGAGGATCGGGGTGGCGCTCCGCTTCGCCGCCCCGGTCATGTCGCGGTGCTTGAAATCGCCGACCCTAATGCACTAGTTTCCGCCGTGGACTAAGCGACCCCGTGCAGCCGTAGCTCAGCTGGTTAGAGCGTCGGATTGTGGATCCGAAGGTCCTCGGTTCGATCCCGAGCGGCTGTACCACTCCATGGCGGGCGATGCGCGCGCCCCATCGATTGCGTCGCTGTCTTCAGGGCCGCGAACGCGGCATGCTGCCGCGGCCAACGCCCGCGCTCACACTTAGCTCCCGCGTGAATCGCTTTCCTGAACCTGTTTTCCACCTTTCTGGAATGGTTCTAAACTGCTGATATTACAGCAATTTCCGTTGACGATATTCAGAGTCAACTTATAGTCCCTCGCGCTCGCAAGGGCTTTTGAACCCATGTCGATCGGAGGTGAATATGAGAAGTCATCGGAGGGGCGCGAGACGCGCCGTGCTCGTAGCAGCGATCGCCGCGATGGCGGCGACGGCGGCCGAGGCCCAGGACGAGGTCAACATTTATACGACTCGTGAGCCGGGTCTCATTCAGCCGCTCCTCGACAGGTTCACAGAGGAGACGGGCATCGCGACGAACGCGATCTTCGTAGAGGGCGGCGTCGCGGAGCGGCTCGATGCGGAGGGCGCCAACTCGCCGGCCGACGTCGTCATGGTCGTCGACTACGGCATGCTGATCGATATGGTGGAGCGCGGGCTGACGCAGCCGGTCGAGTCCGAAGTGCTCAATGAGGCGGTGCCGGAGAACCTGCGCGGGCCCGAAGGCCACTGGTACACGCTCTCCATGCGCGCGCGCGTGATCTACGCCTCGAAGGAGCGCGTCGAGGAGGACTCGCTGACCTACGAGGATCTGGCCAATCCCAAATGGGAAGGCCGCCTCTGCATCCGCTCCGGCCAGCATCCGTACAACAACGCGCTGTTCTCCGCGATGATCGCCAAGGACGGCGAAGAGGCGACCGAGGCGTTCCTGACCGGCGTGCGCAACAACCTCGCCCGTA
>CAZMJQ010000352.1:0-11612 GCA_964566475.1 uncultured Propylenella sp.
TTTGAGGAGGCGCTCAGCAGCTTCCGCTCCGCCGGCGCGGACACGATGTCCCGCTCGCTGTCCGGGGGCTCGACTGCGTTGCCCCTACCCATCTCGAGCGATTCCCTGGAAGGGATCTCTCGCGATTCCCGAGGACATCAGGGTCAGGCAAGGTCACGCCGGATGCAAACCCTGGATGGGCCTGCGTGCATTTGTCCCGGCATGATTTCCGGCCCCAATGGGAGCCGGCGCCTGTCCTGCCTAGTGGAGGGAGATCCACTCGCGCGCGGCACGGAGGGCGGCGGCGATCTCCGCGCGGCTCATCTCGCCGGCGAGCTCCTCGCGGCGCTCAGCTGCCACGCGGTCCCCGCGCGCAGCGGCGATGTTGAACCACTTGTGCGCCTCGATCAGATCGACCTGCCCCTCGCGGCCGGTCGAATAGACAAGGCCCAGCTCGTAGAAGCTCAGCGGCACGGCCCCGGCGGTGATGGTCTCTACCTGCTGCATGCTCATTGACTGCAATCCCCATTGGCTGACGGTTTGAACACGCCCGTCATTGACGGACCGATCTTCCGCTCCCGTCGGAACTCCAGCGTTAACGGGGGCGCTTAACGGATCGTGACCGTTTGGTTCATGAGCCGTTTACGCGCGCCGTAAGATTTGAGCCAACATGCCGTAAAGATTGACTTTTTTCGCTTCGATGCTTTCTCACGAAGTCCTCCCGCGTTTGAATTTCATTCACTACGTGGCGGAATAGCCGCAGTGAATGCGCTCGTGCCCACGCCGCAGGGAGGTGAGTCGGACTTCGGCTTGTCATGCTCGGGCGAAGCGACTTGTCCGCCGAAGCCCGCAGGGCGAAGGCGGAAGCGGAGACCCGAGAATCCAAAGCGTGTGGCCCCTGGGTCGTCGGGTCGCGCTACGCGCGCCCGAGGATGACAACCCCTTGGCACGCTTCCAGGTGACTATCGGGCGCGCTGCCCGAAGAGAACTTTCTGCGCTTCCTTGTCCTGCGAGAGATCGCTCGTGCGCTTCTCGGCGCCGATCGCGAGTCCCTTCTCCACGGCCGGCCGCGCCAGCATCGTGTCGATCCAGCGCTTCACGTTAGGGAACTCGGCGATGTCGATGTCGCGCCGCTCGTAGCCCTTGACCCAGCCGATCAGCGCCATGTCCGCGATCGAGTAGTCGCCCGCCACGAAGTCGCGGCCCTCAAGCCGCTTGTCGAGCACGCCGTAGAGGCGGTGCGACTCGTCGCCGAAGCGCTTGACGGCATAGGGCACCTTCTCGGGCGCGTAGTGGCGGAAGTGGTTGTCGTGCCCGAAGACGGGCCCGACATTGGCGACCTGCCAGGAGAGCCACTCCTCGACCTCCACCCGCTTCCGCTCGTCGTCAAGCGGATAGAAGCGGCCGAGCTTGCGGCCGATATAAAGCATGATGGCGGCCGACTCGAAGACGCAGATCGGCCCGCCGTCCGGACCTTCCGGATCGACGATCGCCGGCATGCGGTTGTTGGGCGAGATCGCGAGAAACTCCGGCGTGAACTGCTCGCCCTTGCCGATGTTCACGTATTTCATCTCGTAGGGGATCCCGAGCTCCTCGAAGAGGATCGTGATCTTCCAGCCGTTGGGAGTCGGCCAGTAGTAGAGGTCGATGGGTTGCGTCTGTGTCTGGGCCATGGGGTTCTCCTGCGCCCCTTCGAAGTAGCGGCGCCCCGGTGTCGCCACAAGCCGGAGCACGGCGAATTGAGCGATCCAAACGGGCGCTGCGCCGTAGCCCGGATGGAGCCACCGGGTCCGGCTTTCTGCCGGCCCGAGGACAGGCTGCGCGCAATCCGGGCTACGAAGACCTCTAATTCTTCCCCGCCACGCCAGCCTCCGCGAACGTCGCCATGCCGGTGTGCGTGGCGATTGCCGCCTTGACGATGCCCGCGGCGAGCGCGGCGCCGGTCCCCTCGCCCAGGCGCATGCCGAGGTCGAGGAGCGGGGACTGGCCCATGCGGTCGAGCGCCGGCCCGTGGGCGGCCTCGGCGGAGCGGTGCGCGAAGAGGCAGTGATCGATCCCGTCGGGCCGCATGGCGTGGATGATCGCGGCGGCGGCGGTCGTCACGAAGCCGTCGACGATCACCGGCACGCGCTGCATGCGCGCCGCCAGGATGGCGCCGACCATGGCGGCGATCTCGCGCCCGCCGACGCGGCGCAGCACTTCGAGCGGCTCGCGTCCGGGTCCGATGCGGGAAACGGCGGCGGCGACGGCATCGGCCTTGCGTCTCAGCCCCGCGTCGTCGACGCCCGTGCCGCGGCCGACCCAGTCCGCCGCGTCGCCGCCGTAGAGCGCGTGGTAGACGGCCGCGGCGACCGTCGTGTTGGCGATGCCCATCTCGCCGAGGCAGAGGAGATCGATGCCGCCGGCCACGGCCTCCATGCCGTAGGCGATGGTCGCCGCGCAGGACCGCTCGTCGAAGGCGTCGGCAATGACGATGTCCGGCGTGGGCTGCTCGAGCGCCAGCTCGAAGACTTTCAGGCCGAGGCCATAGGTGTTGCAGATCTGGTTGATGGCCGCGCCGCCTGAGGCGAAGTTCGCCACCATCTGCCGCGTGACGGCCTGCGGATAGGCCGACACGCCGCGCTCCGCGATGCCGTGGTTCGCCGCGAACACGGCGACGAGCGGGCGGGCGATCGCGGGCGTCGCCCTGCCCTGCCAGGACGCTGCCCAGGCGGCGATCTCCTCCAGCCGGCCGAGGCTGCCGGGGGGCTTGGTGAGTTGCGAATCGCGCGCGCGGACGGCGGCGGCGGCCGCCTCTTCGGGGCCCGGGAGGTCGGCCACCAGCCGCCTGATGTCGCCGAACGGGGCGCCCGCGTCGGTGCTGCTCATGACGGCCTCCACGCCGCGGGGTTCTGTTGGGCGGCCCGGGCGGGTTATAGTGAGCGCGCTGCACGGGCAATGCCTTCGGCGCGACATGCCCGGTGAAAGGACGGTGTCCGATGGACGAATTCGCCGCCCGGCTCCGCCGCCTGCCCGACGACATGCTCGTCGCGCTGGCGTTCTTCTCGCGCGTGCCCGTGCCACGGTCGTCCGCGGCCAGCTTCGACATGACGAGGGCTTCCGCCGGGTGGCCGCTCGCGGGGCTGCTTTTGGCGGTTCCGCCGGCGATCGTGTTTCTCATCGCGCGCGCCGCGGACTTTCCCGCGATCATCGCGGCGGCGCTTGCGCTCGCGCTTTTCGCGGCGCTCACGGGCGGCATGCACGAGGACGGGCTGGCGGACACCTTCGACGGCGTCGGAGGCGGCGGCACGCCGGCGGAGAAGCTCGCCATCATGGACGACAGCCGGCTCGGCACCTACGGCGCGCTGGCGCTTTTCTTCACGCTCGCCGTCAAGCTCACCGCGCTCTCCATACTCGGTCTCTTTCCGGGGTACGGCGCCCTGGCGCTGATCGGCGCGGCGGTCGTCTCGCGCGCGCTGGCGCTCTGGCACTGGCAGGCGACCTCGCCGGCGCGGCCCGGCGGCATGGCGCGCGCGGCGGGGCGTCCGGACCAGCCGGCGCTGGTGGTCGGCCTTGCGATCGGCGCGATCGCAGCGCTGGCGCTTCTTTTCGGGTTCGGGTTGCCGGCGTTGATCGGGCTCCTCATGGCGGCGGCGGGCGTGGGGCTCTTCTCGCCGTTTATCGTCAGGCAGCTCGGCGGGCATACGGGTGACACGATCGGGGCGGCGCAGCAGATAGCGGAAGCGCTCCTCTTCGCCGGGCTCGCCATAGGCGGGCCTTCAATCTTCGTGTGATCCACCCCAAATAGCGCCCATGTTCGGCCTCAGCGGAGACGATACCGCCTATCTCATCTTCCTGGTGGTGCTCCTGGCGCTGCTGGTGGGAAGCGGCACCATGGGGTGGGGCCGGCGCGGCGGGAGTCCGGCCCGGCGCAACATTGGGCACATGCTGGTTTGGCTGCTGATCGGGCTGGGGCTCGTCACGGTCTATGCCTATCGGGCGCCGCTGCAGCGCTTTGCGGCCCCGGTCCTGCAGGAGCTCACTCCGAGCCGCGTCGTGCAGGTGACCGATGCGGACGGCATCGACACGCTCGCCATCGCGCGCGGCCGCGACGGGCACTTCCACATCGACGCCGAGGTGAACGGCACGCCGGTCAGCTTCCTGGTCGACACCGGCGCCAGCACTACCGTGCTGACGCTGCGCGACGCGGAGCGGAGCGGCATCGACGTCACGGCGCTGGAGTTCAACCGGCCCGTCCAGACGGCGAACGGCATGGCTCTCTTCGCGCAGGCCGATCTCGATAGCCTTCAGATCGGTCCCTACCGGATCGCGCCCGTGCGGGTCGGCGTGATGCCGGAGGGCACGCTGCAGACGAGCCTGCTCGGCATGAGCACGATCAACCGCTTCGCCAGCTGGCGCATCGACGGCAACCGCATGGTGCTGGTGCCGTAGCGTATCTGGCGGCTCGCCGCCTCGCCCGACCCTGTTCGCTGCTCCCGGCGCCGTTCGCGTGACCTGCCCTTAGCCCGCTACCCCGACCTCGACGGGGAGGCCGGCCGCGCGCCACTCCGGCAGTCCGTCTTCGAGTCGGCGGACATTGAAGCCGCGCGCCCGAAGCATCGCGACGGCCTCGTAGGACAGCACACAATACGGGCCGCGGCAGTAGGCAACGATCTCGCGGCTAGAATCGAATGCGCTCAGGTGCGCCTCAAGCTCGCTCAACGGCACGTTGAGGGCACCTGGCAAGTGGCCGAGCGCGAACTCGTCCTCGGGTCTGACGTCGAGCACCGTTACGGCGTCGCGCCGCAGGCGCTCAACGAGCTCCGAGCGTGTGACGGCCTCCAGTCTGTCGCGATCCTCGAAATAGGCACGCACGACCCGGTCGACTTCGGCCGACTGGACCTCGGCGATGCGCCGGAGCGATTCCAGAAGAGACAGAACTGCGTCGTCCGTCAGGCTATAGACCACGAACCTGCCCTCGCGCCGGGTCGTCACCAGTCCGGCGCGGCGCATATGCTGAAGGTGCTGGGAAGCGTTCGCGACCGACAGCCCGACGCGCTCTGCGAGCCGCTCGACGCTCCTCTCGCCCTGCGCCAGTTGCTCAAGTAGCTCCAAACGATGCGGGTGCGCCGCCGCCTTCGCAACGGAGGCAAACTCCGCGAACAAGGTCCGCTTCGGGCTCTCTCTTGACACCGCGCACACTCCACCCCTACACATTCAATAGATTAATTGAATAACGGTTCGGCGCGGGTCCGTCAAGCTTGCCGCTGGAGAAATGGACTGTGAGCGAAATCCTGCTGACCAATGAGCCGCTCATCCGGCTCGCCGCCTTCGCCGGCATCCTCGCTGCCATGGCGCTGTGGGAGCTCCTCGCCCCACGACGCGAACAGGCGATCGGGCGCGGACGGCGCTGGCCCAATAATCTCGGCATCGTGGTCGTCGACACGCTGCTGGTGCGCCTCGTCTTTCCGACCGCCGCGGTCGGCGTGGCACTGGTGGCGGAAGAGCACAGCTGGGGCCTCTTCCATGTGTTCGATGTGCCTTACCTGATTGCCCTCGTCACCTCCGTGATCCTGCTCGACCTCGTCATCTATCTGCAGCACGTGCTGTTTCACGCCGTGCCGATCCTCTGGCGGCTGCATCGCATGCACCACGCGGATCTGGAGTTCGACGTAACGACGGGCATCCGCTTCCATCCAATCGAGATCCTGCTGTCGATGATCCTGAAGTTCGGCGTTGTCGTCGCGCTCGGCGCGCCGGCCGCCGCCGTGCTTCTCTTCGAGGTGATCCTGAACGCTACCTCCATGTTCAACCACGGCAACGTGAAGCTCCCGGAGCGGGTCGACCGGTGGCTCCGATGGATCGTAGTGACGCCGGAGATGCATCGCGTCCATCACTCGATCGTGGCGCGCGAGACCAATTCGAACTTCGGCTTCAATCTTCCCTGGTGGGATCGGATGTTCGGCACCTACCGCGCTCAGCCGCAGGCCGGGCATCTGGGCATGACCATCGGCATCTCGCAGTTTCGCGACCCCGGCGAACTCAGGCTCGACCGCCTGCTCACCCAGCCGTTCCGCAGCGACGCGCGCGACTATCCGCTGGGGCGCCGGGAGCCGGCCGAGTGACACGCGCAGCTATCCTCACTCGCGCGCTTCCTGCTCTCGTGATCGCGGGCGCCGCGATCTGGCTGGCGCTCAATCGCGATCGTCTGGACCCGGTGCTGATCGAAAGCGCGGTGGGCGACCTCGGCCTGCTGGCGCCCTTCGCCCATGTCCTCCTCTTCGCAGCGGGGACGATTCTCTTCGTACCCGGCCTGATCTTCGGTCTCGCCGGCGGGGCGCTGTTCGGTCCGCTGCTCGGCACGGTCGTCAACCTCGCCGGTGCGACCCTCGGTGCCACCACCGCATTCCTGATCGCCCGCTACGTCGCGGCAGACTGGGTGCGCGGCAAGTCCGGTCCGCGGCTCGACCGCCTCATTGCAGGCGTCGAAGAGGAAGGCTGGCGCTTTGTCGCCTTCGTGCGGCTTGTGCCACTCTTCCCGTTCAACCTCACCAACTATGCGCTCGGGCTCACGCGAATCCCCCTGTCGCACTATGTCCTGGCTTCGCTCGTCTGCATGCTGCCCGGCACCATCGCATACGCTTGGCTTGGCTACGCAGGACGTGAGGCGTTGGCCGGCAATGAGACTGCCATACGCTACGCCCTGCTCGCCCTCGCGCTGCTTGCGGCGATCGCCTTCCTGCCGAGGCTTCTGCGCCGGCTGCGCGCCGGCGAGGCGACCCGGTGGGTTGAGGTCAATGAGCTCGCAGTGGAGCTCAAAGGATCAAGTGTAGCAGTTATCGACGTGCGCGGGCCGGAGGAGTTCACAGGCGGCCTCGGGCACGTCAGCGGAGCCTTGAACCTGCCGCTTGGCCAACTGGCGAAGCGATTGACGGAGATCAATGATCTGAAGCAGCGGCCGGTCATTCTCGTTTGCCGGACGGATAAGCGCTCAGCGAATGCGTCGGCGTTGCTTCAAGGTGCAGGCTTCCATGACGTGCGTATCCTTCGCGGCGGCATGGTGGAGTGGAACCGACGCGGGTTGCCGATCGAGGACGGCGATGTCGGCAAGAGTACAACGGACGGGCAGGATCTGCTGAACGTTGGAGCCAACCAATGACGAGAATCTTCCATTCGATGGTCGCCGCGGCTGCGGCCGCTGCGTCCCCAAGCTGGGTCTGGGCGCAGGGCACGTCCGATGCCGACCGCTACCTGTACGGCCCGCACATGATGTGGGGCGGAGGATGGCACGGCATGATCTTCGGTCCGATCTTCATGATCCTGATCCTCGTGGCGATCATTGCCGCAGTGGTCCTCATCGTGCGCTGGCTCGGCGGGCCAATGCACGCTCCTGGGCCGCAGCACTATCCCTCACCCGGCCAGCCGCCGCTTGACATCCTCAAGGAACGCTTCGCCCGCGGCGAGATCGACAAGGAGGAGTACGAGGAACGGCGGCGCGTGCTCGGCGATTGACGGCAAAGCCACGACAATGAAGACGCTCCTCATCCTCAACGACCCGCCCTACGGCAGCGAGCGCTGCTATAACGCGCTGCGCCTCACCGGCGCTCTCCTGAAGAACGATCAGGAGGCCGAGGTCAGCGTCTTCCTCATGGCCGACGCCGTGGTCGCCGCGAAGGCAGGCCAAAAGACCCCCGAGGGCTATTACAGCATCGAGCGGATGCTAAAGCGGGTGCTCGCCGGCAAAGGGTGGGTGCTTCTTTGCGGCACCTGCATGGATGCACGTGGGCTCGGAGAGGCCGAGATGATGAAGGGCGCGCGGCGCAGCACCATGGATGAGCTTGCCGCCGAGACGCTTGCCGCGGACAAGGTGCTGGTGTTCTAAGAGCCTCCCTCAAAGGTCGACAGGTGCGGGAGGCCAACAGCAATTTCGGCTTCAACCTGCCCTGGTGGGACCGGATGTTCGAGACCTATCGTGTGGAGCCGGAGGCCGGGCATCTGGGCATGACGATCGGCATCTCGCAGTTCCGCGATCCCGGCGAGCTGAGACTCGGCCGCATGCTGATCCAGCCGTTCTGCGACGACACGCGCGACTACCCGGTGGGGCGGCGGGCGCCCGCGGAGTGAGGCGCGCAGCCGTTTCCGGGACGGCGGTGTCGTAACGACTCCGTTCTGGCCTTCCCACAAGGGGGAGGTGGGCGCTGCGGCCGGCCGCGACGCCCGAGGCTCCGCGAAGGTGTCGGTAGCACGTAAAGATGTCCGGGTTTCGTAGCACGTCAGTTGTCCGCTTCTGTTGCTGTTTCGCCTGTGGGTTTGTGGGCAGGCGCGGGACGCGGCTGTCCACATATCCACAGGCTGAAGGGCGCTGCGTCGAAGCGGATCACGCAGCGGCCTTCATCTCGGTCTGGCTCGGCTGGCCGGCGCCATCGTAGCGGGCCAGACAGCGAGGCCCATGGAAGACGGCAAGGGCGCCGTCGGGGTAGCGCCGCACCTTGACCCTGGCCTTGACGTAGTGCGCCCTGAGCCGGCTTGGCGGCAGCTGCAGCCTGAGGCCCTCATAGGCCACCGTGTTGTCGCGGGCGACGACGCGCTCCTCCTCCACGCATAAGATCTCGGCCAGCTGCGCATGATCGGCGGCAACGAAGGCGCTCTCGGCGATCGCCGGCGGCCTGGCGAAGCGGGCGTTGTGCGCGGGCAGATAGACCGCGCGGATGAAGCGGTTGGCGGCCTCGATGTCGGTGATGCCGGCGAGCTTCAGCTCCTTCGCCAGGCGGCCCTGCAACGTGCCGAACATGCGCTCCGAGCGGCCGCGTGCCTCCGGCGAGTAGGCGGGGATGTGCTCCACCCCGAGCCGCTGAAGGGCCCGCCCCACCTGCGTCAGCCGGCTCTTGTCGACCGCCTCGCCGGCCTTGGGCGTATGGAAGTAGTGGCTGCCGCGGTCGGTGTAGAGGCTCGACGGCAGGCCCTTCCCGGCGAACGTCTCCAGGCAAGCCCTGAAGCTGGAGGCGGTGCCCTCCTCCTCCACTAGGAAGGCCGAGTGGATCGCGCTGGTGGCGTCGTCCATGGTGACGATCAGGTCGAGATCGGGCTGCCCCTCAAGCCAGCAGAAGCGGCTGCCGTCCTGGTGCAGCAGCATGCCTTCGCACGGCTTCCTCGGCCGCTTGCGCCGGTGCGCCCCGCGCCGACCGGCCCGCTCCACCAGGCCCGCCGCGTGCAGTTGCGTCTTCACCCACGTATAGCCCCAGCGGAAGCCGTGATGCTCCTGAAGGTGCTCGTGGAAGTGCTTCACGGTCCAGCCCATGTGATGGGTCCGGTACTCCTCGAGCATCCAGGCGATCCGGTCGACCGGCACGCGCCTAGCCGAGGCCTTGCCCAGCCGCCTGTCGATGAGCCCTTCAAGCCCTTCCTCCTCATAGCGGGCCCGGTAGCGGCGGAACTGCCGTTCCGAGCACCCAAGTATCTCGCCCGCCTCCAGCGCCGACAGCTCCCGCCGCTCCCAGCGGCTCAATACGTCCCTGAACTTCTGCATCCTGCGGTCCTGTAGCCACGTCGTCCGGTTCATCGCCCCGCCTCCTCGCGAGACGACAAAACCGGTCAACTCGTGTGCTACCTAACCCGGACAACTCGTGTGCTACCGACACCGAGGCTCCGCGAAGGTTGCCCGCCCCGCCGCCGAAAGCTAGAACCGCGCAGCTTCAACAGAGCCTCGGCATCCACCTCGCAGGAATCATCGGGAAGGGCAAGTCATGCGCGTTTTCTACGACCGCGATGCGGACGTTAATCTCATCAAGGACAAGAAGGTCGTTATCGTCGGGTACGGCAGCCAGGGCCGCGCGCACGCGCTGAACCTGAAGGATTCCGGCGCGAAGAACGTGACCGTGGCGCTTCGCCCCGGCTCCTCCACGGCAAAGAAGGTGGAGGCGGACGGGCTGAAGGCGCTCTCCGTGGCCGACGCGGCGAAGACCGCCGACCTCATGATGATGGCGACGCCCGACGAGCTGCAGGCCGACATCTGGCGCGACGAGATCGCCGGAAACATCCGCGACGGCGCGGCGATCGCCTTCGCGCACGGCCTTAACGTCCACTTCAACCTGATCGAGCCGAAATCCTCCATCGACGTGATCATGATCGCGCCGAAGGGCCCCGGGCACACCGTGCGCGGCGAGTACCAGAAGGGCGGCGGCGTCCCTTGCCTCATCGCCATCGCGCAGGATGCGAGCGGCAATGCCCACGACCTCGCGCTCTCCTACGCCTGCGCCATCGGCGGCGGCCGTTCCGGCGTCATCGAGACCACCTTCAAGGAGGAGTGCGAGACCGACCTCTTCGGCGAGCAGGTGGTGCTCTGCGGCGGCATGGTGGAGCTGATCCGCGCCGGCTACGAGACGCTGGTGGAGGCCGGCTACGCGCCGGAGATGGCCTACTTCGAGTGCCTGCACGAGGTGAAGCTGATCGTCGACCTCATCTACGAGGGCGGCATCGCCAACATGAACTACTCAATCTCCAACACCGCCGAGTTCGGCGAGTACATGTCCGGCCCGCGCATCGTCACCGACGAGACGCGGGCGGAGATGCGGCGCATCCTGAAGGACATCCAGACCGGCGCCTTCGCGTCGACCTGGATGAGCGAGGTGAAGGCCGGCATGCCGCGCTTCAAGGCGACCCGCCGCATGAACGACGCGCACCCGATCGAGGAGGTGGGGGAGAAGCTGCGCGCCATGATGCCGTGGATCGGCGCCGGCAAGCTCGTGGACAAGAAGCGGAACTGAAGCCCTGTGTCGTCCGATATCCGCATCCGCCGCGCGCTTGTTTCGGAGGCGCCGGCGCTCACCGGTCTCGCCATGCGCTCCAAGGCGCTGTGGGGCTACGACGACCGCTTCATGGCCATGTGCCTGGAGGAGATGACCATCCGACCGGAAGCGATCGAGGCGGGCGAGGTGTGGGTCGCGGAAAGCGCCGCGGAGGATGGCGGGGGCGTTCTCGGCCTGCTCGAGCTTATCCCGGAAGGCCGCTCGACCGAGGTCCGCATGATCTTCGTCGAGCCGGGCCTGGTCCGCTCCGGCATCGGCCGGGCGCTCTGGCGTCATGCGGAGGAGCGCGCCCGCGTGCACGGGGCGGCGCGGCTCGCGCTCGATGCCGATCCGAACGCCGTGCCCTTCTACGAGCGCATGGGCATGCGCATCGTCGGCGAGTCGCCCTCCGGCTCCATTCCCGGCCGCATGCTCCCGAGGATGGAGAAAGAGCTCGGGGAGGGAAGCAATCATTCGACTGCTCTAGATCCTCGGGTCGCGCATTCGCGCGCCCGAGGATGACGGTGCATGTGGAACCGTTAGTGCTGGGAGTCGGGATGCCCGCGTACACAAACCCCTGGATCCTCGGCTCTCGCGTTGCTCGGCCGAGGATGACGTGCACTGGTAGTGCCAGGAAAAGAGAGGGGACGCCCCGATGAGTGAAGCCGCCTCCGCCATCGCCGCACGCGAGCGCTACGAGACCTTCGTGGACATCGCCCGCAGCAGGCTCACCTCACGCCAGTTCGCGCCGGGGCAGACCATCCCGCGCGAGCACTACGAGATGATCCTGGAGGCGGCGCGCCACGCCCCGTCTGGCGCCAACGCCCAGCCCTGGCACTACATCGTGGTCACCAGGCCGGAGGTGAAGAA
>CAZMJQ010000353.1:0-7518 GCA_964566475.1 uncultured Propylenella sp.
GTCGATCAACGGCATGGTCTTCGTGCGCGGCCATGCCGGCGACTTCGACCGTTGGGAGGAGCAGGGCGCCAAGGGCTGGGCCTTCAAGCACGTCCTCCCCTACTTCCGGCGCATGGAGACGGCGCACCTCGCCGGGCATGCGAATGGGAGCGCCAAGGGAAACGGATCGGGCGAGCTCGGCTGGCGCGGCGCCGACGGCCCGGTCCACGTGACGCGCGGGCCGATGAGCAATCCGCTCTACCGCGCCTTTACGGACGCGGGCGTGGAGGCGGGCTACCCCTTCACCGCCGACTATAACGGCGCACGGCAGGAAGGCTTCGGGCCGATGGAGATGACGGTGTGGGAAGGCCGGCGCTGGTCGGCCGCCACGGCCTACCTGCGCCCTGCCCTGAAGCGCTCCAATGTGCGGATCAGGACGGGCGCGCGCGCCGAGCGCATCGTGTTCGAGGGCCGCCGCGCGGTCGGCGTCGCCTTCCGGCGCAGGGGGCGCTCCGACGTCGCTCGCGCGCGCAAGGAGGTAATCGTCTCCGCCTCCGCCTTCAACTCGCCGCAGCTTCTCATGCTTTCCGGCATTGGGCCGGCCGACCACCTGAAGGAGCACGGCATCGACGTGCTCGTGAACCGCCCCGGCGTCGGCGCCAACCTGCAGGACCACCTGGAGGTCTACGTGCAGCAGGCGTGCGTGCATCCGATCACGCTGAACGCGCATCTCGGCCTCATGGCGCGCCTCAAGATCGCGCTCGAATGGTTCGCCTGGCGGACCGGCCTCGGCGCCACGAACCATTTCGAGACCTGCGCCTTCATCCGCTCGCGCGCCGGCGTCCGCTATCCCGACCTGCAGCTCCATTTCCTCCCGGCTGCCATACGCTACGACGGCCGCGCCGCAGCCCGGGCGCACGGCTTTCAGGCGCATGTCGGGCCGATGCGCTCCGCCTCGCGCGGCGCGGTGCGGCTCGGGTCGGGCGACCCGCGCGCCGCCCCCGCGATCCGCTTCAACTACATGTCGGCGGAGGAGGACTGGCGCGATTTCCGCACCGCCATCCGGCTGACGCGCGAAATCTTCGCGCAGCCTGCGCTGAAGGACTATTGCAGCGACGAGATCGCGCCCGGCGCAGACGTGCAGTCGGATGAGGCGCTCGACGACTTCGTGCGGGAGAACGTGGAAAGCGCCTTCCATCCGTGCGGCACCTGCCGCATGGGCGCCGCCGACGACGTGATGTCGGTCGTCGACCCCGAATGCCGCGTGATCGGCACGCACGGCCTGCGCGTGGTGGATTCCTCGATCTTCCCGTCCGTCACCAACGGCAACACCAACGCCCCGTCGATCATGGTGGGCGAGAAGGCCGCGGACATGATCCTGGGGCAGCCGCCGCTTGCGGCATCCAACCTCGAGCCGTGGATCAATCCGCAATGGGAGATCGCGCAGCGATAGCGCGCTCGATCATTCGGCCGCGGTATGCCGCTCCGGTTGCGAACGGCGATCCTTCGCGCTTTCCGGCCAGTCGCGGATGAGGTCGTACTCGACCCGGCTCTGCTCCATCTCGCGATAAAAAAGCATGTCCCGGATCGGCTCGCCGAAGCGCTCGAAGCCGGAGAGGAATGCGACGACGATTCCGACGCTCGTCTGACCGATGATCACCAGATGGCCGCCAACGGCGAGGACGCTGAGGGGCGCCCGCGGGGAAGGATGGCTGCCTTGCCTGAAACCCGCCCCTGCAAGCGCCAACGCAAATCGGCTAAGGTGACTCCCGACAGGAAGAGAGGGGAGGCCGCATGGCCGCCACAACGCGCGACGCCCGACAGTTCCGGCTGGTGCTGATCAAGCCATCGCACTACGACGATGACGGCTATGTGATCCAGTGGCTGCGCTCTCCGATCCCGGCAAACTCGCTCGCCTGCCTCTACGGGCTGGCGATGGACTGCGCGGAGCGGGGCGCGCTCGGCACCGATGTCGCCCTCGATGTCGTCGCCATCGACGAGACCAACCGCCGCGTGCGGCCGGACCGCATCGCCCGCGACATCCGCGCGGCCGGCGGCGGGATGGTCATGCTGGTCGGCGTGCAGTCGAACCAGTTCCCGCGCGCGCTCGACCTGGCGTCGGCGTTCCGCCAGCAGGGCGTGACAGTCGGCATCGGCGGCTTTCACGTCTCCGGCACGCTTGCCATGCTGCCCGATATCGATCCGGCGGTGCAGAGGGCGCTCGACCTCGGCTGCTTCGTCTTCGCCGGGGAAGCGGAAGAGGGGCGCCTGGAGCAGGTGCTGACCGACGCGTTCAAGGGGACGCTCGAGCCCGTCTACAACTTCATGAAGGACCTGCCGGGAATCGACCAAGTGCCCATGCCGCACTTGCCTCCCGACGTGGTGAGGCGGACGTACGGCGCCAACTCCTCCTTCGACGCGGGGCGAGGATGCCCGTTCCAGTGCTCGTTCTGCACCATCATCAACGTGCAGGGCCGCAAGTCGCGGCGCCGCTCGGCCGACGACGTGGAGCGCATCGTGCGCCGGGCCGCGCAACACGGGCTGCGGCGCTTCTTCATCACCGACGACAACTTCGCCCGCAACAAGGACTGGGAGAATATCTTCGACCGGCTGATCGAGATGCGCGAGCGCGACGGCATCGACCTCTCGCTCATCATCCAGGTCGATACGCTCTGCCACCGGCTGCCGAATTTCATCGACAAAGCGGCGCGCGCCGGGGTCAGGCGCGTCTTCATCGGGCTGGAGAACATCAGCCCCGACAACCTCGCCGCGGCGAAGAAGAAGCAGAACAAGATCACCGAGTACCGCAAGATGCTGCTCGCCTGGAAAGAGGCGAAGGTCATCACCTATTGCGGCTACATCCTCGGCTTCCCCAACGACACGCCGGAGCGCATCGAGCGCGACATTAAGGTGGCGCAGCAGGAGCTGCCGATCGACCTGCTGGAATTCTTCTTCCTGACGCCGCTGCCGGGCTCGGAGGACCACAAGGGCCTCCACCAGAAGGGCGTGTGGATGGACCCTGACCTCAACAAGTACGACCTCAACCACGCCGTGACGGGCCATTCGACCATGTCGCAGCAGGAGTGGGAGGCCGCGTACTGGCGAGCGTGGGAGACCTACTATTCCGACGAGCACGTCGAGCGCGTGATGCGGCGGGCGATCGCCACGGGCAACAGCGCCGGCAAGGTGCTGTTCGTGCTGAACTGGTTCATCGGCTCCATCCGCATCGAGCGCATCCACCCGCTTGAGACCGGTTTCGTGCGGCGCAAGCATCGCCGCGACCGGCGGTGCGGGATGCCCGTGGAGCCGGCGCTCTCGTTCTATCCGCGTTACTGGTCGGAGACGGCCATCAAGCAGCTCAGATGGCTGTGGCTGTGGGGGCGCATGTACCGCCGCTACCGGCAGATCAAACGCGACCCCGCGAGCCGCACCTATATGGACGCGGCGCTGACGCCGGTGGAGGACGACGAGAGCGAGCGGCTCGACCTCTTCCAAACGGGCGAGGCGAAGGCGTATGTCGCGCAGGAGCAGCGTCTTGCCAGGGCGCGGGCCGGTGCGAAAGCCGACGCTGCCTGATCCGGACGGCCGACGATCGCATCCGCAACACAGTCTTCCCCCCGGCCTGCGCCGCTCCGGCGGCTGTCGCGCCGTGCGCTGCCGCGCGACACGGTGGAGCTGGCACAGTTCCTGATCGGCAAGACGCTCGTGCATCACACGGACGGCGCACGGCTTGCCGGACGGATCGTGGAGACCGAGGCCTATCTGGTGGGCGACGCCGCGAGCCACGCCTTCCGTGGCGAGACGCGGCGCAACCGTGCCATGTTTCTCAAGCGCGGCCACGCCTACGTCTACATCTCCTACGGCTGCTGGCCGATGCTCAACGTCGCCAGCGAGGAGGAAGGCGTCGGCGCGGCGGTGCTCCTGCGCGCGCTGGAGCCGCTTGAGGGCCTCGACGCCATGCGCGCGCGCCGCGGCGCGGTCCGCGACCTCGACCTCGCGCGCGGCCCTGGCCGGCTCGCAGGTGCGATGGCCGTTTCGCTCGTCCATGACGGCGCCGACCTCTGCGGCCCCGGCCCGCTCTTCCTTGCCGCTGAGACACGCAGGCCAGCGGCGATCGTCACGGCGACCCGCATCGGCATCAGCAAGGACGCCGAGCGGCCGCTGCGCTTCTTCGAGCGCGGCAACCGCTTCGTCAGCGGCCCGCGGGCGCTGACCCAGGGCTGAGAACCCGCGGATTCTACCCGCTTTTCGCGGGCCAGTCCGTATTTGTGCGCGCCCGCACAAAGCCGCCGGCCGCTTTCCTCCATCTTCCTTCCATCGACGACGCGAAAGCGTCTGACGGATGGAAGGAGAAGACCGATGATCGCCCGCACGCTCACTACAATCGGAGTTGCCCTGGCGCTGTCGCAGGCTCCGGCCGCCGCCGCGGAGGCCGGCTTCAGGACCGGCGTCGACAAGGCCGTCAGCGCCTGCATGGGCATGAATGTCTCCGCCCCGACCGAGCTGGTCGAGGCCGTCGAGGACGGGTTTGGCGACTGGCTGGTCTGGCTGAAGGACACCAGCGACGGCCTGTGGATGTGCAACGCCAGCGGCGAGGGCGCCGTTTACGCAAACGCACCCGTCAAGGGCGACCTGCTCGCCGGCAAGGGCAACGAGCTGATCGGCCAGGGCCGCGCCGCCGCCGCGACCGTGCGGGTCGATCCGGTCCGCACCGCCGAGGCGGTGTGCGCCGCCGTCGGCGGCTACGTCGAGGAAATGCAGGTCGTCGGCACCGTGGAGGACGGCATGGGCGACTACCTCGTCTGGCTGAAGAACGCAAAGGAGCAGCTGTGGATGTGCAACGCCTCAGCCGATGCCAAGCTCTACGGGTTCGAGCCGGTCGACTTCCCGCTCAATGATTTTGAGCCCGTTGAGATGCGCTTCGCCTGAGCCCCGGTTTCGGCGGCGGCAGAAGGGGGCTCCTCTGCTTCCGCCGGAAACGCCGCCCGGTGGCCGCACCGGGCGGCACTCCTTTTCCGCCTTGCCCCAATGGCGTGCGTTTGCCATTCAGGCGCAAAGAGTGCGCCCGCCATGCCCTCCCCGCTTTCGCCGTTCCCGCTTTCCGGCCGTCCAGGCCGCATATGACGCTGGGCGTCACGCTCGCGGTGCTTCTCGCCGCATTCTTCCACGCCTCATGGAATGCGCTTGTCCGCATCGGCGGCGACAAGATCGTCGCCATCACGCTGCTGGTGGGCGCCGCGGGCGCGCTCGCCTTCCCCCTCCTCTTCTTCTTTCCCATGCTGCCCGGCGCGGCGTGGCCGTACCTCATCGCGTCGACCATCATCCACACCGGCTACAACACGGCGCTCGCCATGGCGTACCATCATGGCGAGCTTACGAAGGTCTACCCGCTGCTGCGCGGCTCGGCGCCGCTCAACACGCTCATCGTCTCGCTCATCTTCCTGAACGAGGCGGTGTCCAGCTTCGAGATCGCCGGCATCGTGGTGCTGGCGATCGGCATCATGGCGCTGGCGCTCGACCGCGGATGGCGCGCGCTCGCCGCATCGCCGCGCGCGGTCCTCTACGCGGCGGCAACCTCGCTGTGCATCACGGCCTACACGCTGTCCGACGGGCTGGGGGCACGCCTTGCCGACAACGCACACCAATACGTCGCCTGGCTCTTCGTGCTCGACGCCTTGCCGATGCTCGCCGGCGTGCTCCTCTTCAAACGACGCGAATTCTTGGCCGCGCTCTCGACGAGCTTGGCGCCCGGGCTCGCCGGCGGCGCGCTGTCGCTTGCCGCGTACTGGATCGCCATCTGGGCGATGACGGTGGCGCCGATCCCGCTCGTGGCGGCGCTGCGCGAGACGAGCATACTGTTCGCGCTCGTCATCGGCGTGCTGTGGCTCGGCGAGAGGGTCACGCCAGTCCGCGCCGCCTGCATTGTGACGGTTCTCGCCGGGCTTGCCCTGATGCGCATTTAGCCGGCTACCTAGAGGCGAAGGCGCTTTGAGAGACAGCGATGGGTAGAGCCGGCCGACTCTCTCAGCCTCTGGTCGAATTCATTCGATTCTATGTGGACAACGGTTGCGGCGTTGCCATGCAGGGTGGTCCCGATTTCCCGGTTCACGATAATGTCGATGTGCTACCCGTACGCACCGGGCCGCAAAACCGAGGTGGGTAGAAGGTCGTCCCGGTCTGGCAGCTCTCTGGGGCCGGGGCGGCCTGCCGCAGGGCGCGTCAGCCCAATTCTGAACAAACTTGGCCATTCAATTCTCTTGGCGGACGAGGGGCGCTTCATTTCGGCTGGAGAGAAAGTACGATGTCAGCCAGCTTGGATACCTCATCTGTGATCCAGCTTCCGTCCGGTGCGGACGCAAAGTTCCTCAGGAGCGTCGCCGATCAGCTTGAGCAGCTTCGATCGGAGAGCGAGTTCCGCGGCCATCCACTTCTCGCGTCGCTGCTCGCGATCACCAAAGGCGAGGCCGAGGACGGGCTGAAGCCGCGCATGCGGTGGCACGTGCAGGCGCAGGACGAGAGCGCGGCGCGGATGGCGCAGAAGCTCGCCCGCACGGCCCGGCCGGGATAGGGCTTCCGGACCACGTCCTTACCAGGGTCTTCGGCCGCCTGACTGGCGCGCGGGCGCGTTGCGAGTCGCGCACACCCTTCCTGCGGGAATGCCGCTGTGGCACAGGTGAGCAACCTGCGTGCTATAGGCTGGCCTGCGGCCGGGAGGGGAACCGCTCTTGGACAGGATCGCGCCCGGGCTGACCGGGCAGGCGGAAATGGTGGTCGGCACCAACGACACGGCGCCACGCGTCGGCTCGGGTCGCGTCGCGGTGCTGGCGACGCCGACCATGATCAGCCTCATCGAGGAGGCCTCGCTCGCTGCCATCGAGCACCTGATGCCGGAAGGCAAGCAGTCGCTCGGGACGCATGTCGACGTGTCGCACGTTGCCGCAACGCCGGTCGGCATGAAGGTGCGCGCGGAGGCCGAGCTGATCTCAGTGGACGGACGCCGGCTAGTCTTCGCCGTCCGCGCCCGCGACGAGATGGATCTGATCGGCGAGGGGCGGCACGAGCGGGTGATCGTGACGGCCGCCTCGTTCCAGGCGCGCATCGACGACAAGGCGGCGCATTGAGCGCCAAGCGAACCAGCGTCGGCACATGAGCGAAACCGGGCGTGACGCGCGGAGCTTCTTTGCGGCGCTGGCCGACATGGCCGAAAGCCTGCGGCAGGATCTCGTCCGGATGCCCGATGGCGAGCGCTCGCGGCACATTTCGCGCCTCGTCCTGGAGAGCACCATGGTCTTCGGCGTCTGGCCCGACGCGGAGCAGCCGGGGGAGACAGGCGCACAGGTCATCAAGGGGGACGATGTGCTGCCCCCGCTCGCCGGCTTCCTGATGCCGGAGGGGATGACCATCACGGCGATCCCCTGCGCCGGGCCGGAGCAGGCGCTCGCCGCCCGTGACGCGTGGATGCGCTACGAGAAGAGGGAGGCGAGAGAAGAAGCGGAGCCGGCGGCGCGCGCCAACTCGGCCTGAGGCGCGGCGTTGGCG
>CAZMJQ010000354.1:0-5300 GCA_964566475.1 uncultured Propylenella sp.
AGCAGGTCGTAGCCTTCCGAATCGAGATGCTTGCCCCCGAGGCGGATCACCTCGCCGGTGACCAGCACCATCTCGATGCCGAGCACGTTGTTGGTGGTGAGCCCGTATTTGAGGCAGTGCACTCCGCCGGAATTCTCCGCCACGTTGCCGCCGATGGAGCAGGCGATCTGCGAGGAGGGGTCGGGCGCGTAGTAGAAGCCCTGCGACGACACCGCGTTGGTCACGCCGAGGTTCGTCACGCCCGGCTGCACGACAGCAACGCGGTTCTCGTAGTCGACCTCCAGCACCTTGCTGAACTTCGACATGACGAGGAGCACGCCGTCGGCAAGCGGCAGCGCCCCGCCGGAAAGCGACGTCCCGGAGCCGCGCGGCACCACGCGGATGCCGTTCTCGTGGCAGTAGCGGAGCACCCGGCTCACCTGCTCGACCGTCTCCGGCAGCACCACGAGCATCGGCGCCTGGCGGTAGGCCGTGAGGCCGTCCGTCTCGAAGGGTCTGAGCTCGGCCTCACGCGTGACCACGCCTTCGCCCGGCACGATGGCGCTGAGGTCCGCCGCGATCGCCTCGCGGCGGGCGAGCACGTCCTCCTTGGGCTTCGGCATGGCGAGCGACATGCGCCTCTCCGGTGCGTTGCTGCCCTGTTCTTCTTCCAGCCTTAACTAGGGTTTTTTCCCGCTGGAGTCGACTTTGCGCGGCAACGATGCGGTGGGGGCGCCGGAACGCGCGCCGGTCAGCCGAGAAGAAGGCTCGGCAGCCACAGGATCAGCGCCGGGAACATGATGCACAGAGCAAGCCCGACAAGCTGAAGCATTACGAACGGGATGATCCCGCGGTAGATCATCTCGATCTTCACCGACGGCGGCGCGACGCCCTTCATGTAGAACAGCGCAAAGCCGAAGGGCGGCGTCAGGAACGATGTCTGCAGGTTCACCGCGGCGAGCACCAGGAACCAGATGATGTTGGCCTGCACCACGCCGGGCCAGACGCCGATGTGACCGCCGAAGTCGAGCAGCCCGACGATCGGGGCGAAGACCGGCATCACGATCAGCGTGATCTCGATCCAGTCGAAGAAGAACCCGAGGAGGAAGATCATCCCCATCAGCACAAGCAGGATGCTCCAGGGGCCGACGCCCGTGTTTTGGATGAAATCGATGATCAGATGCTCCCCGCCCAGCGCGCGAAAGACATAGGAGAAGCAGGTTGCGCCGACGAAGATGCCGAACAGCATCGCCCCCGTCAGCGCCGAGCGCTGGCACACATTGAGGAACACCGCCCAGCTGAGATTGCGCTTCATCAGGGCAAGCAGGACCGCGCCGCCGGCGCCGATCCCGGCCGCCTCCGTCGGCGTCGCCCAGCCGGCAAAGATCGAGCCGAGCACCAGCGTGATGAGCAGTATGGGCGGAATGAAGCTCGTGATGACCATGCCCCACAACGCGGCGCGGCTGTCGGGACCCATCTCGTCCGGCAGCGGCGGCGCGAGTTCCGGGTTCATGTGGCAGCGCACCCAGATGAAGACGAAATAGAGCGCCGACAGGAGCAGGCCCGGCATGACGGCTGCGATGAACACGGTTCCGACCGGCACGGACAGAAGGTCGGACATGATGACGAGCATGATGGAGGGCGGGATGAGGATGCCCAGCGTGCCGGAGGCGGCGATCGTGCCCGTCGCCAGGGGCAGGTTGTAACGCCGCTCCATCATGACCGGCAGCGCCATCAGCGTGATCATGACCACGGAGGCGCCGATGATGCCGGTGGTCGCGGCCATGATGGTGCCCATCAAAGTGACCGACAAGGCGAGCCCGCCGGGGACGCGGCGCAGGAGCACCTGCAGCGCGTTGAGCAGGTCGCGCGCTACGCCCGATTTCTCCAGCATCGTCCCCATGAAGATGAACATGGGGATCGCCACCAGGACCGGGCTCTCCATCGTGCTGCCGTAGATCCGGAGCGTGATGAGGGAGAGCTGCTGCAGCCGGAAGACGCCGGCCATGTCGCCGATCACCGCGAAGGCGAGGCCGACGCCGCCAAGCACGAAGGCAACGGGATAGCCCGTGAACAGCAGCAGCCCGAGTGTGAAGAACATCCACAGCGGCAGCAGGTGGAGGAGCGTATCCACTTCCGCGCCTCAGCCGTTCCGCTCGGACGGCATGTCGGCGTGATGGACGCCCGAATAATAGCCGGACGCCTGCCTCAGCGATTGCGGCCCGAAGAGATAGACGATGCATTTCAGCGCGACCGACGCGCCGGCAAGCGCCAGCATCATGAAGCCGATCGGCAGGAACGACTTGATGATGAAGCGCAGCTCGAGGCCCGTCTGCGCCGAGGAGCGCTCCAGGATCGCGAAAGACCGCTCGGCGAAATCCGTGCCGTAGAGCACAACGATGTAGCAATAGGGGACCAGGAAGAAGAAGCAGCCGAGGAGCTCGATCCAGACCCGCGTGCGCGGACCGAGCCGCTCGCGCACCAGCTCGATGCGCACGTGCGCGTCGCGGACATAGGCGAAGCCCAGGCACATCAGGAAGAGCACGGCGTGCAGGTGCCACTCCATCTCCTGCAGGCGTGTGGAGGTGAAGACGCGGTACCAATCCGTGTTGGTGAATGCCGGATTGAGGTCGAGATATTTCCGCTGCAGCACGTCGTAGACGATGGTCAGGATCATCGGCGCGTAGAGCATCGCTGCGACGATGCCGGCGCGGCTCGCGAACGTCGCCAGCGCCTCGCTCTCGGCGAGCATGAAGGAATGCGCGCCGTCACGCGCGCGCCGGGCCGAGATGACGAAAACGGCGACGACGACGATGGCGATGGCTACCATCAGCGCCGTCGCATAGGGCTCCAGCGCGCTGAAGAAATCGATCAGCGCCTGCGCCGCCTCGCTGCCGCCCCTCGCGGCGCGGTTGAGCGCGTTGAGTTCGGCGCGGGTAATGGAGAAGGGATGCGAGACGAGGATGGCGAAGCTGCCGACGACCGTGGCGCCTGCGATCATGCCGGGCCGCGCGTGCAGGATGGTGCCGAGCATCAGTGCCGCAAGCACGGTAGCGAGCGCGACGAAGATCGCCACCGTGCCCTGCGGCAGAACAATCAGCACGACCGCGGCAACGATCGCGATGGCTGCTGAGAGGGTTCCCATGGACCGGTTCCGGCTGAACAGCCGCCGGACCGCTTCGTATCGGCGGTCCGGCGGTCTACTGCCGAAGCTGTGAGTGCTACAGGTAGCCCAGTTCCTTCCAGCGCGCGTAACGCTCGCGGAACTGCGAAAGCGATTCCCACACGCGGGCGAAGTCGGCGTCGGCCGCGGCTTCCTCTGCAACCACTTCGTCCCAGGCGGCTCTGAGTTGATCGAGGATTTCCTGCGACCACTGGTGGATCGTCACACCTTCGGCCTCCAGCTTCTCGATCGCCTCGAACTGGATCGCTTCGCCTTCCGCCAGTCCTTGTGTGACGGCGGCGTCGCAGACCGTCTCGATCTTCATCTGGGTCGCCTCGTCGAGGCTCTCCCAGAGGTCGAGGTTGATCATCAGGTCGAACAGGGTCGACTGCTGGTGCCAGCCGGGGAAGTAGTAGTGCTTCGCCACCTGATAGAAGCCGAGGTTGAGGTCGATGGCCGGCATTGAGAACTCGGTGGCGTCGATCGTTCCGAGCTCCAGCGCGGGGAAGATGTCGCCGCCGGCGAGCAGCTGTGTCGAAACGCCCATCTTCTCCATCACCTTCGCACCCAGGCCGAAGAAGCGCATCTTCAGGCCCTGCAGGTCTTCGGCCGAATTGATCTCGGTGCGGAACCAGCCGGAGGCCTCCGGCGCGATGATGCCGCACATGATGCCGCGAATGTTGTGACGAGCGTAGATCTCGTCCATCATGTCCTGGCCGCCGGCGAATTTCATCCAGGCGAGATATTCCCCGGCCTCTGGCCCGAAGGGCACGGCCGACATGAATTGGAGAGCGGGCACCTTGCCGGCCCAGTAGCCCGGCGTCGACCAGCCGGTCTCGACCGCGCCCGACGCGACCGCGTCGAACACCTCAAGCGCGGGAACGATGGCGCCGGGCTCCTGGAACTCCAGCGTGATCTCGCCGTCGGTAATGTTGGTGACGCGCTCCGCCACCCACTTGCCCAGCGTCCCGAGTTGCGTCAGCGAGCCCGGATAGGTGGACTGCATCTGCCAGACTTCCTGCGCCTGGGCAGTGCCCGCGGCGAGCGCTATCGAGGCGACGGTCGCCGCCAGTCCGTATTTGACACGCATACTGTTCCCTCCCTTGGTGCGGCCGCTGGCCGCTGCCCCGCAATCCGGCATCCCAGGGCCGGAGGCGCGATTGTTCGCAACCGGCGGCACACTAAACCGAAGCGGAGTTCATGCACCAGAGCCGCGCTTCCTCCCGGTGGGGAAATGTTGTGCGCGGGCGGCCGGGGCCCATGAATTGGGCAGGTCGAGGCGCCCGGCGGGCTCCCGCCGCAAGCGCCTCGCCCTTCCGGACATCTCCGGGCACGTTGATCGAAGCGCGCGCCGCCTGCTATCGACAGGGCGATCAAGTGCCTTCCCCCCGGCGAGGAAATCCGAAACGCAGATGTCCGACGGCAATCCCAGCAGCCCGCGAGTCGGGCTTTTCGTGACCTGTCTCGTCGATCTCTTCCGGCCGAGCGTCGGCTTCGCCGCGCTGAAGCTCCTGGAAGATGCCGGCTGCGTGGTGGAGGTGCCGGAGACGCAGACCTGCTGCGGCCAGCCGGCCTACAATTCCGGCGACCGCGCCGATACGCGGACGATCGCCGGGCAGGTGATCGCGGCGTTTGAGCCGTTCGACTACGTCGTGGCGCCCTCGGGCTCCTGCGCCGGCATGATCGGCCGGCACTACCCCTCCCTTTTTGCCGACGACCCTGCATGGCGCCCGCGCGCCGAGAAGGTCGCCGCGAAGACCTTCGAGCTCGTCGCCTTCCTCTCCGACGTGCTCGGCGTCGCCTCGGTCGACGCCAGCCACGAGGGCAGCGTCACCTACCACGATTCCTGCTCCGGCCTGCGCGAGCTCGGCATCCGCGACCAGCCGCGCCGGCTGCTTGCCACTGTCCGCGGGCTGACGCTGACGGAGCTGCCGGACGCCGACACGTGCTGCGGCTTCGGCGGGACGTTCTGCGTCAAATACCCCGAGCTCTCGAACGCCATCGTGGAGAAGAAGACCGCCAACATCGTCGCGACCGGCGCGGAGACGCTGCTCGCGGGCGACCTCGGCTGCCTCATGAACATGGCCGGAAAGCTGAAGCGCGAGGGCCAGCCGACGAGGTCGCGCCACGTCGCCGAGGTGCTCGCGGGCATGACCGA
>CAZMJQ010000355.1:0-2752 GCA_964566475.1 uncultured Propylenella sp.
GCTCGACCTTTACGCGCTGGAGGGCGACATCGCCTATCTCGAGCGTGCCGAAGCATGGTTCGCGGCGGCCGACCGGCACCATTTCGTGCCCGAATCGGATGCCTACAATCTCACCGCCAGCGACGCTCCCCAGCTCATCGCCCCGCCGCTGTCGATCATCGACGAGGCCACGCCAGCCGCGACCGGCACTCTCGCCCGCGCAGCCGCCACGCTCTTCATGCTGACCGGAGACACCGGCTACAGGGACCGCGCCGAACGGGTGCTCGGTCACCTCTCCGCACGGGGCGCGCAGGACGTCGTCGGCTCCGCCAGCCTCCAGGCGGCCTTCGACACGCTCCTCCGCGGCCGCGTTGGGCTTGTGGTCGGAAACGGGAGCGAGGCCGCCGCGCTCCTTGAGGCGGCGCTCGACGAAGCGGACCCCGCCCTCTTCGCCGCCCACATTGCGCCCGACGCCATCCGGCCCGGACATCCCGCCGAAGGCAAGCGCCCGACGGGGTCGGATGCGGCGCTCTTCCTCTGCGACGCGTTCCGCTGCCTCCCCGGGATCGTCAGCATCGAGGAGGCCGCCGAGGCCCTCGTCGCCTCTCGCCCCGGCCTCGCCTGAGGTTCCGAGAGACTACTCAGCCTTACCAATCTGAGCCCGGCATCGCCGTCAACCGCGCCCGTGTCGGCTTCGCCGGCGGCGAGACCAAGAGCGATCCGCGCGACGCCCGTGTCATCGCCGAGCAGGTACGCACCAGGTCCGACCTGAGGGCCATCCGCCCCGATGAGGAGGACACCATCGCCATCCGCCTGCTCGTCGGCCGCCGCCGCGACCTCACCCAGGACCAGACCCGCCGGCTGTCGCGCCTGCACCAGCTCCTGGCCTCCATTCATCCCGGCCTGGAGCGGGCCGCTCGATCTCACGACGAAGGCACCGCTCGTGCTCCTCAACCGCTTCGTCACCCCGCGCGAGATCAAAGCCGCCGGCCATAGCAGGATCGTCAAGCATCTGAAGAAGACGCCCGGCCTGCGCCAGCCGCAGCGCCTGGCCGACACCGCGCTCGCCTGTGCAAAGGCCCAGCGCATCGTCGTGCCCGGCGAGGCCGCCGTCGCCAGCCTCGTGCGCGAGCTCGCGACTGAGGCGCTTTCCGTGCGCGAGCGCCTCGTTTCTCTCGACAAGGAACTGGAGGCGCTGGTCAGCCGCCACCCTGACGGGGCCCTCATCCGAAGCCTGCCCGGAATGGGGGCAGTGCTCGCCGCTCAGTTCATCGCAACGGCAGGCGACATCTCCCGCTTCCGCTCGCCCGACGCCATGGCCAGCGCCGCCGACCTCGGCCTTGTGCTGCGACAGTCGGGACGATCCAGCGCCGTGCGGCGCGCCTTCGGCGGCGACAAGGACCTCAAGCGCGTTCTCTACATGGCCGCCTTCTGCGCCGCCATGGGCGGCGACCCGCTCTCCCGCGCCTACTACGACCGCAAGCGACGCGAGGGAAAGCGCCACACACAGGCCCTCATCTCCCTCGCCAGACGCCAGACAACCGTACTCTGGTGCATGCTCAAGCATCGCACCGCCTTCGACCCAGCTCATCGCAAAGCCGCTTGATATGCCGATTACTCAGCCGCCACGCGTGCCTGCTGCACCGCGTAGCTCCGCGGGTCTCGGTGCATCTTCCCGTCCTTCATGATCATGGCAAAATGGTCGGGACCCACCAGCAAGGACTGGTCGGCGAGCGGATCGCCGTCCACAAGCAGAAGGTCGGCCAGCGCGCCTTCCCTCAACACGCCGAGCTCCCCCTTGTGGCCCATGAGCTCGCCGCCGACCTTGGTGGCGCAGCGCAGCGCCTCGGCAGGCGAATAGCCGAAGAACTTGACGAAGTGCCCGATGTCGCGCGCGTTCTGGCCCATCGGCGTCACCGTGAACCCGTAGTCGCCGCCCACCACGACCTTCATGCCGCGTTTGCGCATCTCATGATAGGTGGCGATCGTGTGCTCCAGCTTACGTGGCAGGCCCATTTGCTCCGCGACGTCCCGGGTGAGGCCGACGGCGTCCCCCTCGAACACGGAGTTGTGCACGAGGCCGAAGGCGGGTCCCACGATCACGCGGTTTTTCACCGCCTCGAGCATGTCGAGCGCCTCCTCGTCCGCGAAGTCGCAATGGTAGATGCAGTCGACGCCGGCGCGGACTGCCCGCTTCACGGATTCGGCCGCGCGGCTGTGACATGCAACGCGCTTGCCCCCAATCGTGCGCCGCCTGCACGCCGGCCGTGAGCTCCTCCTCCGTCATCGATACGACCTCGGCGCGCGCCCAGCCGACGAACTCATCGCCCGAGACGTTGAACTTGACGTTGTCGACACCCTCCCTGCAGCAGAGCCGCACCGCCTTGCGGATCTCGTCGACCCCGTCGGCCAGCAAGCCGAAGCTTTCCGCATGCATGTGCTGCTTGCGCCCGTCGCCGAGCCCGCCCGTCACGGTGATCTCGGGTCCCGCGGCGCGATAGCGCGGGCCAGCCAAATAGCCGTCCTCGATCTCCTGTCGGACAACCACGTCGATCCGTAGCTTGGCGGAAGCAGCCGAATAGCAACTGGTGAAGCCGTGATCGAGGATGAAGGTCGCGTTCCGGCAGGTTCGCAGCAGATGCTCCTCCGGCGGGATCTCTCCCAGATCCTGGTTGCGCGCCGGACCGACGAAGGACAGGTGGCAGTGACCCTCCACCATGCCCGGCATGAGCGTCATGCCGGCGCCGTCTATCGTTTCGGAAGCCGCCTCCGC
>CAZMJQ010000356.1:0-10358 GCA_964566475.1 uncultured Propylenella sp.
GCGGCGCACCGCGATGGGCTCCCAGCCGTGCACGGCGTCGAGGCTTTCGTCCGTGCGGCCCTTCCAGGCGCCCTCCGGCGATCCGGCATAGGCCAGGCCGAGGGCCGGCGCGAGCACGACGCCGGCGACCGGGACGCCCGCTTCCACGAGCCCGATGTTGACGGTGAACTCGCCGTTGCGGCTCACGAACTCCTTCGTTCCGTCGAGCGGATCCACGAGGAGGAATGTGCCGCCTATCCGCGGCACCCGCCCCTCGGCGACGCCCTCTTCGGCGATGACGGGGCAGTCGGGGATCGCCTCCGCGAGGCAGGCCAGGATCGCCCACTCGGCGGCGCGGTCGGCTTCGCTCACCGGGGAGTCGTCGGACTTGCGCTCCACCGTGAAATCGGTTGCGTAGACCGCCATCACCTCGCGCGCGCCGGCAAGCGCGGCGTCCACGAGCCCGGCGAGCCGCTTGTCCATGGCAGGGGCGTTTGACATCGCGGGGCTTTTATCCTTTTGCATGCCGCGCGCCAACGGCGGTCCGGAGTGGCGGCAGGAGCCGGAACCCTATTGTCCGCGCCGGTGCTGCCGTGCACAATCCGGCTCGGGAGGTCGTTTCATGGAATTGAAGGGCGAGTATCGCATCCCGGCGCCGCGCGAGCAGGTCTGGGAAATGCTGAACGACCCTGCGGTTCTGCGCGAATGCATTCCCGGCTGCGAGTCGCTCGAAGGCAGCGCCGAAGACGGCTTTGCCGCGCGCGTGACGACCAAGGTCGGCCCGGTGAAGGCGACCTTCAATGGCGAGGTGAAGCTCTCCAACCTCAACCCGCCCGAGAGCTACACGATCTCCGGCGAGGGCAAGGGCGGCGTCGCGGGCTTCGCCAAGGGCGGTGCCGACGTGCACCTGGCGGACGAAGGCAGCAACACGGTGCTTACCTACACCGTCAACGCCCAGGTCGGAGGCAAGCTTGCCCAGCTCGGCTCGCGCCTGATCGATTCCACCGCCAGGAAGCTGGCGGATCAGTTCTTCACGTGCTTCGCGGACAAGGCCGGCGCCGGCGCCCCTGCGGCGGCTGAGCTTCCGCCGGCAGCGGTCCCGTCCGCAGGGTTGCTGACCGGCGCGGCGGCGGAAGCCGAGGCGGAAGCGGAGCGGAAAGGAAACGAGCACGGCTTCGAGGAGGTCGTGCACGATGTCGAGGAGGAGGTCGAGACCAGGGCGGCTATGGGCTTCCTAGGCGGCCCGATCGTGTGGGGCCTGCTTGTCATTCTGGCCCTGCTTCTGGTCTATGTCATAGCAATGTGATGCGGCCTCGGCCGCGGCGAGAATTTCGGACGGGAGGAGTTTTATGGCGAATGTGACTATCACGGTGAACGGCAAGTCCGTCTCCCGGGACGTCGAGGACCGCACGCTGCTTGTGCATTACCTGCGCGATCACCTCGGCCTCACCGGCACGCATGTCGGCTGCGACACGTCGCAGTGCGGGGCATGCGTCGTCCACATGGACGGGGTTGCCGTGAAGTCGTGCACGGTGCTCGCCGCGGCGGCCGACGGGTCGGACGTGCTCACCATCGAGGGCCTCGCCAAGGGCGACGAGCTGCACCCGGTGCAGGCGGCGTTCCGCGAGCATCACGGCCTGCAGTGCGGGTTCTGCACGCCGGGCATGATCATGACGGCGGTCGACATGATCAGCCGCCATGGCGGACAGCTCGACGAGAAGACCGTCAGGCACGAGCTGGAAGGCAACATTTGCCGCTGCACCGGCTACCACAACATCGTGAAGGCCATCCTCGCGGCCGCCAACGGGATGGGCGGTGTGCGCCAGGCCGCCGAATAGGACGGGAACGGGCAGGGCGCCTGCGCCCTGACTGCGCATGGATCGACGCCAGGCCCGCGCAGAATGACGGCAGCGGCCGGCGACAGGGAGGAATGAATGGGCGTTGAAGGAATCGGAGCGCGCGTATCCCGCAAGGAAGACAAACGCTTCATCACCGGCCGCGGCCGCTACACGGACGACATGAGCGTGCCGAACATGGCCCACGCGGCCTTCGTCCGCTCGCCGCACGCGCACGCGAAGATCAAGGGCATCGACAAGGCTCCGGCGGAGAAGATGCCCGGCGTCATCAAGGTGCTGACGGGGGCCGAGCTTGCCGCCGACGGCATTGGCAACCTGATCTGCGGCTGGATGATCAAGTCCAAGGACGGCAGCCCGATGAACATGGGCGCCTATCCGGCCCTGGCTTCGGAGGTCGTGCGCTACGTGGGACAGGCGGTCGCGATCGTAGTCGCGGAGACGCGCGGGCAGGCCCGCGACGCGGCCGACGCGGTGGCGATCGACTGGGAGGAGCTTCCCGCCGTCGTCGACCCCGCCAGGGCGGTCGAGCCGGGGGCGCCTCAGCTGCACCCGGAAGCGAAGAACAATCTCATCTACGATTGGGATCTCGGCGACGCAGTCGCGGCCGACGCCGCAATTGCAGGCGCGGCGCATGTCACCAGGCTCGACATCGTGAACAACCGTCTCGTCCCCAACGCCATCGAGCCGCGCGCCGCGCTCGGCGTCTACGACCCGGCGGAGGAACACTACACACTGTGGACCACCAGCCAGAACCCGCACGTGGCGCGCCTGGTGATTTCCGCCTTCTACAACGTGGCGCCCGAGCACAAGCTGAGGGTGATCGCACCGGATGTCGGAGGTGGGTTCGGCTCGAAGATATTCATCTATCCGGAGGAGATCGTCTGCCTGTGGGCGTCGAAGAAGTCCGGCGTGCCGGTGAAGTGGGCGGCGGACCGCAGCGAGGCATTCCTCACGGACGCGCACGGGCGCGATCACGTCACGCACGCCGAGATGGCCTTCGACGCCGACAACAAGATGGTTGCGCTGAAGGTCGACACGATCGCCAATTTCGGCGGCTACATGTCGCTCTTCTCCTCGTCGGTGCCGACCTACCTTTACGCGACGCTGCTCTCCGGGCAGTACGTGATCCCGGCGATCCACTGCAACGTCCGCGCGGTCTACACGAACACGGTGCCGGTGGATGCCTATCGCGGCGCCGGTCGGCCGGAGGCTACCTATGTCGTCGAGCGCCTGGTGGAGACGGCGGCGCGCGAGCTCGGCGTGTCTCCGGCGGAGCTGAGGCGCAAGAACTTCATCCGCGAGTTCCCCTACCAAACGCCGGTCATCATGGCCTACGACGCCGGCGGCTACGAAGCCTCGCTCGACGCGGCGATGAAGGCGGCCGATTACAACGGCCTCCCGGCGCGCCGCGAGGAGGCGAAGAAGCGCGGCAAGCTGCGCGGCATCGGCATGAGCTGCTACATCGAGGCGTGCGGGATCGCGCCGTCGCAGGCGGTCGGCTCACTCGGCGCCGGCGTGGGCCTGTGGGAATCGGCGGAGGTGCGGGTCAATCCGGTCGGCACGATCGAGGTCCTCACCGGGTCGCACAGCCACGGCCAGGGCCACGAGACGACGTTCGCGCAGCTCGTTTCCGGCCGCCTCGGCGTGCCGATCGAGAACGTCTCGATCGTCCACGGCGACACCGACAAGGTGCAGTTCGGCATGGGCACCTACGGCTCGCGCTCCGGCGCGGTCGGCATGTCGGCCATTGTCAAGGCGATGGACAAGGTCGAAGCGAAGGTCCGCAAGATCGCGGCGCATCAGCTCGAGGCGTCGGAGTCCGACATCGAGATCGCAGACGGCGAGGTGCGGGTCGCAGGCACGGACAAGAAGCTTGCATGGCACGAGGTGTGCCTTGCCGCCTATACCGCGCACAACCTGCCCCCGGACATGGAGCCGGGCCTGAAGGAAGGCGCGTTCTACGACCCGACGAACTTCACGTTTCCGGCAGGCTGCTACATCTGCGAGGTCGAGATCGACCCCGACACCGGCCACACCGACATCGTGAAGTTCGTAGCCGCCGACGATTTCGGGCGGCTGATCAATCCGATGGTGGTGGAGGGCCAGGTGCATGGCGGCATCGCCCAGGGGATCGGGCAGGCGATGCTGGAGAACTGCGTCTACGACAAGGAGACGGGGCAGCTCATCTCGGCGACCTACAACGACTACACGATGCCGCGCGCCGATGACCTGCCGTCCTTCGAGGTCTCGACCACGGAGACGCTGTGCCCGGGCAACCCGCTCGGCATGAAGGGCTGCGGCGAGGCGGGCGCCATCGGCTCGCCGCCAGCCGTCATCAACGCGATCACCGACGCACTCGGCAACAACGACCTCGCCATGCCGGCCACGCCGCAGAAGGTTTGGGCGATGGCGCGGGCCGCCGCATAACAGGACTTCGGGAGAACGACACGATGTATCAGACCATCTATCACCGGCCGACCAGTCTCTCCGAAGCGGCGAGCCTGTTCTCCAGCTCGGAAGACGCCACCTACATCTCGGGGGGGCACACGCTGCTCCCGACCATGAAGGCGCGGCTCGCTGCGCCGGCCAACCTCATCGACCTGCGCCGTGTGCCGGAGCTGAAGGGCATCCAGGTCTCGGGCGATACGGTCACGATAGGCGGCGGCATGACGCATGCCGAGGTCGCGGGTTCGGCCGAAGTGAGGAAGGCGATCCCCACGCTTGCCGAGCTCGTGGCGTCGATCGGCGATCCGGCGGTCCGCCATCTCGGCACGATCGGCGGCTCGGTCGCGAACAACGACCCGGCGGCGGACTATCCCGCTGCGGTCCTGGCGCTCGCCGGTACTGTGCACACCGACAAGCGCGAGATCGCGGCCGACGACTACTTCCAGGGCCTCTTCACGACGGCGCTGGAGGAGGGCGAGATCGTCACCAAGGTCACCTTCAAGGTTCCGGAGACATCCGGCTACGGCAAGTTCCGCAACCCGGCTTCGCGCTATCCGATGGCCGCCGCCTTCGTCGCGAAGCACAAGGATGGCTCCATTCGCGTCGCGGTGACGGGCGCCGGCAATGACGGCGTCTTCCGCTGGACCGCGGCGGAACAGGCGCTTGCCGGCAATTTCTCCGCCGACGCCCTGAAGGGCCTCAGCGTGGACGCGTCGGGCATGATGGGCGACATCCACGGCTCGGCCGATTACCGCGCGCATCTGGTCGGCGTGATGGCGCGGCGTGCCGTGGCGAACCTGGGCGCGGCGACGGTTAGCTGACGTCTGCGCGACGATAGCCAACTTGCAGGGATTTCCCGCCGCGCCTGGCATTGTGCTCAGGCGTGGCGAGCGCTCGCACAAATGCGCGTGAGATGTCACGCTGCTTCACTAAAGTGTTGCTTGTCCGTGCGCGTGGCCTTTTGCCACTTCGGCTCAGGAAAGGAGCCTCCCCGATGCGATCCCTCGTCAGCCTTGCCGCCGCCGTTCTGCTCGGCGCGGCTGCACACGCCGAAATGCCCGATCCGCGGGACTGGGACGCGGTGCTCGCCGATGCAAGGGACGAGACGGTCTACTTCCATGCCTGGGGCGGCGAGCCGCGCATCAACGACTACATCGCCTGGGCCGGACGCATGGTGGAGGAGCGCTTCGGGGTGCGCGTCATCCACGTCAAGGTAAGCGATACGGCCGAGGTCGTCTCGCGCGTCCTCACAGACAAGGCCGCCGGGCGGAACGAGGGTGGCGCCGTCGACCTCGTGTGGGTCAACGGGGAGAACTTCGCAGCCATGAAGCGCGAAGGCCTGCTCGCCTCCGAGCCCTGGTCGACGAAGCTGCCGAACTATCGCTTCGTTGACGTGGAGAACAAGCCGACCGTGGAACTGGATTTCACTGTTCCGGTCGACGGTCTTGAGGCGCCCTGGGGCATGGCGAAGTTGGTGTTCTTCCATGACACCGCCCGCATGTCCGACCCGCCGCGCTCCGCGGAGGCTCTTGCCGCGTGGATCGAAGAGTATCCCGGCCGCTTCACCTATCCGCAGCCTCCCGACTTTCTCGGCACCACCTTCCTGAAGCAGCTTCTTTCCGAGCTGACGCCCGATCCGGCTCTGCTGCAGGCGCCGCCGACGGACGCGAACTTCGACGAGGCCACCGCGCCGCTCTTCGCTTGGCTCGACGACACGCAGCCGGGTCTCTGGCGCGGAGGCCGCGCCTATCCGCGCGACACCGCCGCACTGCGTCGCCTCCTGGCCGACGGCGAGGTCGACATCGCGTTCGCCTTCAATCCGGCCGACGCGTCGAGCGCCATCGCCAACGGCGAGTTGCCCGACACGGTGCGGAGCTTCGTGTTCGACGAAGGAACGCTCGGCAACACGCATTTCGTGGCGATGCCCTTCAACGCCAACGCCGCGGCGGGCGCGCTGGTGCTTGCCGATTTCCTCATGTCGCCGGAGGCGCAGGCGCACAAGCAGGACCCTGAGGTGTGGGGGGATCCGACCGTGCTTGCCGTCGACCGCCTGCCGCCGGAGGATAACGAGCGCTTCGCCGCCCTCGATCTCGGAATCGCGACGCTTCCGCCCGAAGACCTCGGCCCGACGCTGCCCGAGCCGCATCCGGCGTGGATGGAGGCGATCGAGCACGAATGGGCGCGCCGCTACGGCGTGGTGCACTAGGCGGAAGTCTTGCTGCGGCTCTTCCCGATAGCCGCGTTCTTTGTCCTGATCGCTCCGGTCGTCGCCGGCCTTGCCGGCATCGCACTGCCCGCCTTCGGGTATTTGCCCGTGCTCGGGGAGAGCGGCTTCTCGCTCGACCCCTTCCGCGACCTCGCGGCGATGCCGGGCCTCACGCGCTCGGTGCTGCTCAGCCTCGGATGCGGCCTAGCCACGACGGCGGTCGCATTCGCCGTCGTCATGCTGTTCGTGGCGGGATGGCGTGGCACGCGCACATTCGTAGCGCTCGAGCGGCTCGTCTCGCCGCTCCTCAGCGTGCCGCACGCTGCGGCGGCGTTCGGCCTCGCCTTCCTCATCGCACCTTCGGGATTTCTCTTCCGCATCGCCGCCGAGGCAACGGGGCTGTGGGCGCGGCCACCCGACCTTCTGATCGTGCAGGATCGGCTGGGGATCGCCATGACGGTCGGCCTCATCGTGAAGGAGATACCTTTCCTGCTCCTGATGACGCTGGCGGCGTTGCCGCAAGCGCGGCCATCCGAGATGGAGCGCATGACTGCGGCGCTCGGCTACGGCCGCATCGTCGGTTTCGTTCACGGCATCCTGCCGGCGCTCTACCGGCAGATACGCCTCGCCGTTCTGGCCGTCCTCGCCTTCTCCACCTCCGTCGTCGACGTGGCCTTAATCCTCGGGCCGACCACGCCTGCGCCGCTCGCGGTCCGCCTCCTCACCTGGCAGAACGACCCCGATCTCGGCATGCGTTTCACCGCCGCCGCGGGGGCCGTCCTGCAGGTGGGCGTTACCGGGGCGGCGCTGCTCCTTTGGCTGGCGGGCGAGCGGATATGCGGCTTCCTGTGCCGGCGGATCGCCCGCTCGGGATGGCGGGCGCGCGCCGACCGATGGGCGCGGACGCTGGCGGCGATGCTGATGGCGTTTGCAGCTGGGACCGTGCTCGCCGGGCTCGCTCTCCTGGCGCTGTGGTCTGTGGCCGGGCCGTGGCGCTACCCCGATCCGCTGCCCACAACCATCTCTCTGTCGACCTGGATGCGCGTGCCGGCAGGCCTCGGCATGGCGTTTCGCGACACGCTGGCGCTTGCCGCAGCCGCGAGCCTCGTGGCGGTGGTTCTAGCGCTCGGCTCGCTGGAGTTCCGCTCCCGCACAGGCCGCGGCCACACCGGGCGGGCGCTCAACGCGCTCTACGTGCCGCTGCTGGTGCCGCAGATCGCTTTTCTCTTCGGCTTGCAGGTCCTGTTCTCGTTCGCCGCGTTCGATGGCACTTTCTTCGCCGTCATGGTCGTGCATCTCGTTTTCGTCTTTCCCTACGTGCTGCTCTCGCTCAGCGATCCGTGGTGGGCCTGGGACCCGCGCTACGGTCACGCCGTCCGGGCGCTGGGACGCGGGCCGGCCGCAATCTTCTGGCGCGTGCGCCTGCCGATGCTGGCGCGCCCGGTGCTGACCGCAGCCGCGCTCGGTTTCGCCGTCTCCGTCGCTCTCTACCTGCCGACTCTCCTGATCGGCGCGGGCCGCTGGCCGACCATTACGACGGAGGCCGTGGCACTCGCATCGGGGGGCGATCCGCGCCTCATCGGCGCGACGGCGTTGCTTCAGGCGCTGCTGCCGTTCCTCGGGTTTGCGGTTGCCGCACTGCTTGCGGCCGTCTTCTTCCGCAACCGCCGCCTGATGCGAGCCTCCTCGTGACGGGGGGAGAGGGTGGAGCGAACGCTCTCGTTCTTCGCGAGGTGACGATCTGGCTGAACGGCGATGCGCTTGTGAGGCTCGACGAAGCGGTCGGGTCCGGCGAGGTGCTCACCGTCATGGGGCCGTCAGGCGTCGGCAAGTCCACGCTGCTCGCCTTCGTGGGCGGCTTCCTCGGCCGTGACTTCCGCGCCGAGGGCAGGATCCTTCTGAACGGTCGCGACGTGACCGATGTGCCGCCGGAACGGCGGGGCATAGGCCTTCTGTTCCAGGACGCGCTGCTCCTGCCGCACCTCTCAGTCGCCGGCAACCTGCTGATCGGGCTCACCCCGGACGTCAAGGGCCGCGCCGCCCGCCGCCGTGCCGCAGAGGAGGCGCTTGGCGAGGTGGGCCTGGAGGGCTTCGCCGACCGCGACCCGGCGACGCTGTCGGGCGGGCAGGCGGCGCGCGTTGCGCTGATGCGGACTCTTCTGGCGCGGCCCGAGGCGCTCATCCTCGACGAGCCGTTCTCGCGCCTCGATGCGCCTCTGAGAGCGCAGGTGCGCGAGCTGGTCTTCGCCGAAGCGCGCAAATACGGGCTGCCGGTGCTCCTGGTCACGCACGACCCCGCCGATGCGGAAGCCGCGGGCGGCCGCATCGTGGAGCTCAGATAGTCTCAGGCTCGACCGACCCTCGTTCCGCCGGCTTCGCATCTTCCCCGCGCTGCGCCGCCGGGCCGGCGGCGGAGATCAGGTTGTTCGCCGTGTTGACGAGGCCGACATGCGAGAAGGCCTGCGGAAAGTTGCCGAGCTGCCGCTTGGCGCGCGGATCGTACTCCTCCGCCAGCAGCCCGAGGTCGTTCCTGAGCGACAGGAGACGCGCGAAGATGTCCTCAGCCTCGTCGTAGCGCCCGATCAAGCAAAGCGCGTCGGCGAGCCAGAATGTGCAGACGAGGAACGTGCCTTCCTCGCCAGAGACGCCGTCCTCCGCCTCCTCGGGGCGGTAGCGCAGCAGGAGGCCGCCCTCCATGAGGTCGCGCTGGATTGCGTCAACGGTGGAGATGACGCGCGGGTCGTCCGCCGGAAGGAAGCCGACGGTCGGGATCATCAAGAGGGAAGCATCGAGCGCCTCGCCGCCATAGGACTGCACGAAGCTCTTGCGGCGCTCGTTCCAGCCGTTCTTAAGGATATCGTCGCAGATCCTGTCGCGCTCGGCCTTCCATTCCTCCACCGGGCCGGAGAGGCCGAAATCCTCCACGCCCTTGACCGCGCGGTCGTATGCGACCCAGGCCATCAGCTTGGAATGCGTGAAGTGCCTGGCACGTGAGCGAATCTCCCAGAGCCCCTTGTCGGGACGCACCCATCTCCGCTTCAGGTTCTCCAGCAGAACCTGCTGAAAGTTCCACGCCTCATGCGAGGGCTCGAGCTGGAACTTGCGCCCGACATGCAGGGCGTCCATGAGCTCGCCGTAGACATCGATCTGCAGCTGGTCGAAGGCGGCGTTGCCGATACGCACCGGTTTCGAGCCTTCGTAGCCCGCGAGCCACGGCAACTCCGTCTCGTTAAGGCGCCGCTCCCCGGAGAGTCCGTACATGATCTGGAGCTGCGAGGGATGGCCGGCGGCGGCGCGCAGCATCCATTCGCGCCAAGCCTCGGCCTCTTCGCGGTACCCGCCGTTGAGGAGCGCGTATAGCGTCAGCGTCGAATCCCGGATCCAGCAATAGCGGTAGTCCCAGTTCCGTTTGCCGCCGATCGCCTCGGGCAGCGAGGTGGTCGGCGCGGCGACGATGCCGCCGGTCGGTTGGAAGGTCAGCAGCTTGAGCGTGATCAGTGAGCGCTGCACCGCGTCGCGGTGCTTGCCCTCGTAGCGGCATCGTTTCGACCATTCGCTCCACCAGGAGATCGTCCGGTTCAGGCTTTCCTGCCGGTCCGGCACGAAATGCGGCGTGCGGTGCGAGCGGTGGTAGGAAAGCGTGAACGGCACGGTTTCACCTTCGCGCAAGGTGAACGCGGCGAGCGTCTTCATATCCCGCCCTTCGAGATGCATGTCGGTGTGCAACTCGACGGCGTCGGGACCCGACACGGCGCTAAGCCCATAATCTCGCCGGCGCACCCAGGGCGCGGCCTGGCCGTAATTGAAGCGCAGGACGAGTTCCATAGCGACCCTGACCTCACCGCTGACGCCCCTGACAATGCGCACCACGT
>CAZMJQ010000357.1:0-10177 GCA_964566475.1 uncultured Propylenella sp.
CAGGCGAGCGACCCGCTGGCGCAGATCGCCGCGGAGGCCGCCATTCGCGCGGTCGTGCAATGCGCCCCGTTCGGCGACATACTGCGGCCAGAAAAATTCGCGATATGGAACCATATCAATTTCGTTTTCGACCCGCGTGAAATGCTTGGCGGGTAGGAGAGGGAGTCCCTAGATGAACTTAGCAAGACCGGCGTTGCGGCTCGTTCGGGTTGCGTTGCTGCTGGCCGTTGCCATTCCTCTCGCACCGGGTCTGACCGGAAAGGCCGCAGCGCAGCTCCGCGTCGACATCACGCAGGGCACGATCCAGCCGATGCCGATCGCCATTCCGCCGTTCGTCGGCGCCGGCGGCGGCGTTGACGAGCTGAGCCAGAACGTCTCCCAGGTGGTCACGGCCGACCTGAAGCGGTCCGGGCTGTTCGTGCCGATCGATCCGTCGTCCTTCCTCGAGCCGGTGGTGCCGCCGACCGTCACCCCCAACTTCGCCAACTGGCGGCCGGTCAACGCCCAGGCGCTTGTCTCCGGCAGCGTCGCGCCGACCGGCGACGGACGCATCATGGCCGAGTACCGCCTGTGGGACGTCGTCTCGGGGCAGTATCTCGTCGGCAAGCAGTTCTTCGCCTCACCCGACAACTGGCGGCGGCTCGCCCACATCATCGCCGATTCCGTCTACGAACGGCTGACCGGCGAGAAGGGCTATTTCGACACGCGCGTCGCCTTCGTCGACGAGACCGGCGGCAAGGCACAGCGCGTCAAGCGGCTCGCCATCATGGACCAGGACGGCGCAAATGTGCGCTACCTGACCAACGGCGACGACCTGGTCGTCACGCCGCGCTTCTCGCCCTCGCGGCAGGAGCTGGCCTACGCCTCGCTCACCGGCGACAACTGGCACATCTTCGTGCTCAACATCGAGACGGGCCAGCGCGAGCTGATCGGCAACTTCCCCAACATGGCGTTCAGTCCCCGCTTCTCGCCCGACGGCCAGCAGGTGGTGCTGTCGCTGCAGCAAGGCGGCAACTCCAACATCTACCGCCTCGACCTCAGGACGCGGCAGCTCACGCGCCTGACCGACTCGCCGTCGATCGACACCGCGCCCTCCTATTCGCCCGACGGCTCGCGCATCGTGTTCGAGTCGGACCGCGGCGGCGCGCAGCAGCTCTACGTCATGAGCGCGCTCGGCGGCGACCCGCAGAGGATCAGCTTCGGCTCCGGCCGCTACGGCACGCCCGTCTGGTCCCCGCGCGGCGATCTCGTCGCCTTCACCAAGCAGGAGGGCGGCGCCTTCAAGATCGGCGTCATGCGTCCGGACGGTTCCGGCGAGCGCATCCTCACGGAGGGCTACCACAACGAAGGCCCCACCTGGGCGCCGAACGGCCGGGTGGTGATGTTCTTCCGCGAGACCGGCGGCGCAAGCGGCGGGCCGCAGCTCTGGTCGGTGGACATCACCGGCTTTAACGAGCAGATGGTCCCCACCCCCAGCTTTGCGTCGGACCCGGCCTGGTCGCCGTTGCTGGGTTAGGGGACCATGGCCCCCTGACGGATCAGCAAGCACAGCCGACCAGGCAAAGGGCTCGCCGCAATCTTTTCGCGGGCGCCTTCGGTGAGGTTCGCAATCCGAAAGCCCATAACGATCCAAGTATCACCGACCCTTTGGTGGCGGTGGAGGAAATGATGCTCGCGGGTGCGCTCCGACGAATCGTCGATGGCAATTGAATATGTTGGCGGCGACGATGCAGTCCGATAAGCGTACAAGCGGAGTTCAAAAACTCAACGCACTACCTTCCCGCCTCCGGGCCCGCCAAGCGCCCCGGCGGCGGAGGTAGCTCACCGGCATCTTCCTCGCTGGCGAGCCGGGGACGCGCCCCGGCGTTGTGCTCGTGGAACAGCGCCGGCGCGGCACGATTGATGTGAAGCTGGAAGATGTCGGGCCTGTTGTAATGGCCGGCGAAGTCGTGCCTGAGCTTCATCTGGATGCCGAGCTCCAGGTCGCATTCCGCGTAGAGGATGCCTTCCTCCGCTCCCATCGGCCCGGCGATGATGCGGCTCATCGGGTCGACGATGAGGCTGCCGCCGGAGCAGTCGGGGTTTCTGAGGAACGCCTCGCCCTCGGGGCCGGCCTGAAGCATCCCGATCATGCGCTCGTCGACTGTCCCGCAGGCCGATATCACGAAGGCCTTGCTCATCTGCGCGAAGGCCTGCGAGTCGATGGCGATGCGGTTGCGCAGCGGATCGCCGCTCGTTGGGAAGTGGTTGGGCCAGCTCATCACGTGGATGCGCGTGCCCTCCGCGATCAGCGCGAAGATGGCGAGTGGGTTCGAGTTCTCGCCGCAGATCAGCCCCGACATCGGTCCGAACTCGGTTCCGAAGGCACCGAAGGTGTCGCCGTGTCCCCCGGTATGGACGAGCCGCTCACCGACGGTGGGCATGATCTTCTGGTGCTTCTGGATCAGGCTGCCGTCCGGCCCGAAGTAGAGCTGCGTGTTGAAGAGCGTCCCCATCGTGTTCGGGCGCTTCTCGCAGACGCCGACCACCACGTAGGCGTTGGCGTCGCGCGCTGCGGCTCCGAGCGCCCCGGTCTCCGGGCCCGGAACCTCCACCGCATTCTTGAAGAGCGCGACGGCAAGCCGGTTGGCGATCGCGCCGCTGGCCGCGTGATGGTGGTACCAGACGGGATGGGCGGGGATGAAGCCTTCGGGAAAGCCGATCACGCGCGCGCCGCCCGCGCCGGCCTCGCGAATGAGCCGGCAGGCTTTCTCCGTCGAGCCCTCCCGGTCGAGGAAGACCGACGCCGCCTGGACCGCGGCGACACGCACGGTCCCGTATGAATCGCCCAAGTCGGCTTCTCCCGTCCCCGGCTGCCCGGCTTCTTAGGCCGTGCGCCGACCGCGATGCAATGCGCCGCGGCAGCGACAACGCAAGTCGTAAAGGATCGCGCGCAGGTCCCTCGCCGATGACAGGAACTGGCAGCATGACCGGCCCGGAGATGCGCGGGTCGTCCCCCACGGCTTGCCGCGGCATCGCTTGTGTGCTTTTCCCACCGCTCCCGCGCCGGCCGGTCAGTATGACGGCCGTCCGGAGCGCCCTTGCACCAGCAAACCCGGACCATCGCCATGAACGAGATATCTCCCGTGGAGATCTCGTCGCCCGCGGCGGCGACGTCGCTTTCGGCCGTCTCCGCCCGCGGTCTCGTCAAGCATTACGGCGACGTGCGCGCCGTGGACGGTATCGACCTCGAAGTCCCGCGCGGCATGATCTTCGCCATCCTCGGGCCGAACGGCGCCGGCAAGACGACGCTGATGCGCATGCTCGCCACCCTGGCGGCGCCGGATGCCGGTTCTGCGACCGTCATGGGGCACGACCTCGTGAGGGCGCCGCACGACGTGCGAGGCGCCATCGCCATGACCGGCCAGTTCGCCTCGCTCGACGAGGACCGGCCGGGCCGGGCGAAACTCCTGTCGCTCGCGCGTCTCTGGGGCTACCGCGGGCGCGGCGCCAGGGCGCGCGCGGGCGAGCTTCTGGCAGCGTTCGATCTGTCGGACGCCGCGAACAAGCAGGTGAAGGACTATTCCGGCGGCATGCGTCGCCGGCTCGACATTGCCGCATCGCTCATCGTGACGCCGGGCGTGCTCTTTCTCGACGAGCCGACGACCGGTCTCGACCCGAAGGCGCGCCAGGGCGTGTGGCGGATCATCCGCGCGCTGGCCGGGTCCGGCGTCACCGTGCTCCTCACCACGCAATATCTCGACGAGGCGGACCAGCTCGCCGCGCGCATCGCCGTCATCGACCGCGGCCGCAAGATCGCCGAAGGCACGAGCCGCGAGCTGAAGGCGGCGACCGGCTCCGGCTTCCTGCATGTGGCGCTCGCCGATCCGCTACACTTGGAGGACGCGGCGGCGCTGCTCGAGCGGCGGCTCGGCGGCACCGTTCACCGCAACGTGGAAGGCGGCCAGCTCTCGATTGCGGCGGGAACGCCGAAAGCGGCGAGCGAGGCGGTCTCCATGCTGATGGATGCAGGCATCGAACTCACGGATTTCGCGCTGGGAAGCCCGAGCCTGGACGAGGTGTTCTTCGCCCTGACCGGCGAGACGACCGAGTCCGCTGAGAGAAAGGATGACGCGGCATGAGCGACATGAGCCCATCGATACTGGCGCCGGGGCTGAATGCCGTGGCGCGGCCGCGTCCGCCGTCGCCGCTCTCGAACGCCCTCGTGTTCGGCTGGCGCGCGGTGCTCAAGTTCAAGCACGTGCCGGAGCAGCTCTTCGATCTGGTGATGACGCCGATCATGTTCACGCTGCTCTTCACGTTCGTGTTCGGCGGCGCGCTTGCCGGGTCCTCGACGGATTATCTGCAGTTCTTCCTGCCCGGCATCCTCGTCCAGACGGTCTGCTTCAACGCCGTCTATTCCGGCATGGGTCTTTCGACCGACATCGGCAAGGGGCTCTTCGACCGCTTCCGCTCGCTGCCCATCTGGTCGCTCGCGCCGTTCGCCGGGCTTATGGCCGGCGACGTCCTCAGGCATCTGATCGCCGCGGCGATCATCCTCTTCATCGGCCTCGTGCTCGGCTACCGCCCGGAAGCGGGGATCGGCGGCGTCGTGCTCGCCTTCGTGCTTCTGATCGCGATCGGCTTCGGCATAGGCTGGGTGTTCCTCGTCCTGGGGCTCATGATCCGCACGCCGATGACGGTGATGACGGTCGGCTTCACGTTTCTGTTCCCGATCGTCTTCGCGTCCAACATCATGGTGGACCCGGCGACGATGCCGGGCTGGCTGCGCGCCTTCGTGGAGGCGAACCCGGTGTCGCACATGACGACCGCCATGCGCGGCCTGATGGGAGGCGGCGCGACCTTCGCCGAAGTCGCCCTGGCGCTCGCCGCGCCTGCGCTGCTGACGGCCGCCCTGGCGCCTGCTACGCTCCTGCTCTACCGGAGAAGGTGACGGACCGGAGCGGTCCGGCTCGCCGCGATGCTGCGGGGATAACGTGTCGGGCAACGAGACCGACCTTCAGGCGCGCTTCCGGCCGCGCCTCGAGAGCGAGCTTGCGGAGCTTGTCGCCGCCAGCCGGTCAAGCGCGGACGATCGGGCCCCCGTTCAGCTCGATCAGCAGAGCGTCGGCCGCCTCGCGCGCATGGACGCCATGCAGGTGCAGGCGATGGCGCTTGCATCGGAGCGTCGCCGGCAGGCCCGGATCGCCGCCCTCAGAGCTGCGCTGTCGCGCATGGAGGAGGGCGAGTTCGGCTCTTGCGAGAGGTGCGGCGAGCCTATCCCGGAAGGCCGCCTCGGCCTCGATCCGACCGCCCGGGCCTGCGTGCCCTGCGCGCGCGGGGACGAACGGTGAAGATTGCCGCATGGCCCCCGCCGCATCGGTGCCATATGTGACCGGTCGGCGCTCTGCATTGACGAGCGGTTAACCATCGCAGGGTTACGACAGAGCGAACAAGTCTATGGAGTTTCCGACAATGCCGTTCAGCTTGTCCGTCGGAAGGATATTTGCGACAGCCATGCTTGCGGCGGCGATCGTTGCAGGCGGCTGCGCCAACCAGCAGGAATCCCTGCAGGCGGGCCTATCCGGCTCCGCCGTGCCCGGGAGCGCGCAGGAGTTCCAGGTCTCGGTCGGCGACAGGGTCTTCTTCGAGACGGACTCCTCCTCCCTTACGCCGCAGGCGCGCCAGACCCTCGACCGTCAGGTGCAATGGCTCAACCAGTACTCCAGCTACGCCTTCCTGCTGGAGGGGCATGCCGACGAGCGTGGAACGCGGGAATACAACATCGCGCTTGGCGCGCGGCGTGCCGCCGCTGTGCGCGATTACATGATCGCGCGCGGCATTCCCGCCTCGCGCATGCGCACCGTCTCCTACGGCAAGGAGCGTCCCGTGGCCGTGTGCGACAACATTTCCTGCTGGTCGCAGAACCGACGCTCGGTGACCGTGCTGGAAGGCGGCTGACGGGGGCGCGTTCCGCCAAGGTGACGCGAGGCCCGCCGCCCGGCGGGCCTTTTCATTTCCATCGGCGCGCCGAAGTTTGGCCGAATTGATGCGTTCGGTGTAGACAGGAGGAATGCCGGGAGCGTTGGGAATGATCCGAGCAAGCGCCGCGATGCTTTTCTGCCTGTTCTGTCTCGCTCCCGCGGCGGCGCAGACTCAGGCCGAAGGCCAGATGCGCCTCTACATCCAGGATCTGGAAGAGCGTGTCCGCCACCTTACCGGAGAGAACGAGCGCCTGACCTACGAGGTCAACCAGCTGCGCACCCAGCTTGGGATGGGCCCGCTCGGCGCCGAGCCGGCGGAGACGGGCGCCGTGACCTCCGGGCAGACGCTGGGGGCGCTTTCGGCCGGGCAAGGCGGCGGGTCGCAGGACGAGATCGGCATGCTCTCCGTGTCGCCCGATGATCCGCTCATCGCGCCCGACGGTGCGGGCGCCGAGGGTCCTGTCGACCTCTCGACGCTCGCGAGCGACGCCGCGCCCGAATTTGCCCTGCCGCAGCCCGGAGCTCCGCAAGGCGCCGACACGGCGATGGCGCCCGCCGCGCCGCCGCCGGTGACCTCGCTCAGCGGCTCCGCCAACGACGAATACGATCTCGCCTACGGCTATGTGCTCACCGGCGACTACGACCTAGCCGAGGAAAGCTTCAGGACCTGGCTTGCGGCGTTCCCCGACAGCCAGCAGGCGCCTGACGCGCGCTTCTGGCTGGGCGAGAGCTACTTGCAGCAGGGCGAGTACCGGGAGGCGGCAACGGAGTTCCTCGCCGTCTACAAGACGGCGCCCGACACCCCCAAGGCGCCGGACGCTCTGCTGAAGCTCGGGGTCTCTCTCTCCGCGCTGGGCGAGAAGGACACCGCCTGCGCCACTCTCGCCGAGGTGGCGCGGAGATATCCCGGCGCCTCCGAATCGCTGATGAGCCGCGTCCATGCCGAGGAAGGCCGGGCCGGCTGCTGAAGCGGCGTCGCTCGACCCGCGGGCCCTCTTCGGGCGTCTCCAGGGCCGCAAGGGGCTCGTCCTGGCGGTTTCCGGGGGCCCGGACTCCACCGCGCTCATGCTTCTCGTGGCCCGCTGGGATCGGCCGCCGGTGCTGGTGGCGACCGTGGATCACGGGCTCCGGCCGGAATCGGCACGCGAGGCCGAGTTGGTGGCCGGGAACGCGGCGGCCCTCGGTCTGCCCTGCCGGGTGCTGGCGGCGCCCGAGCCGTTTGCCGGCGGGAACCTGCAGGACTGGGCGCGGCGTGTGCGCTACCGCTGCCTCGCGGCGGCGGCGCGCGAGGCCGGGTTCGACACGATCGTGACGGCGCACCACCGCGACGACCAGGCCGAGACCTTACTGCAGCGCCTTGCACGCGGGTCCGGCGTCTATGGACTGGCCGGGATGGCGCGCGAGAGCACCCTGGACGGCGTCGCGCTGATGCGGCCCCTGCTCGACGTGCCGCGGAGCGCCCTGGCGGCGGTCGCGGCGGAGAGCGGGCTTTCGATCGTCGACGATCCGAGCAACGCCGATCCGCGTTTCGACCGCGTGCGCATGCGCTCCCTGATGCCGCAGCTCGCCGCGCATGGGCTGACGGCGGAGCGCCTGGCGGAGACCTGCGCCCGGCTCGGCCGCGCCGGCGCCGCGCTCGACCACTATGCCGGCAGGCTCCTGCGGGAGCGTTTCGAGGCCGACCCGTTCGGCGGCGTCGCCGCCCCGGCCGATGCCCTTGCCGAAGTCCCGGAAGAGGTAGGGCTGCGGGCCCTCGCCCTCGTCCTGAAGGCCGTCGGCGGGGCGCAGTATACGCCGCGGCTGGAGAGCGTCGAGGCGCTCTATCGCGCCGTGCTGGAGGCTGGGACGGGCACCGCATTGAAGCGCACGCTGCACGGCGCTGAAGTCGCCGTGGATCGGGGCAGGCTGACCGCCCGCCGGGAATGGGGCCGCGCGGGCCTGGCTACGCTCGCCGCGTCGCCAGGCGCGACGCTTCTCTGGGACCGCCGGTTCTGCGTCGAGGTGCCGCGCCTTGCCGGAGCGCTCGAAATTGCCCCGCTCGGGCGCTCGGACCGGCGCCTCCGCGCGCCAATGGCCAACCGGGGCATGCTACGCGTGCTGCCGGGGCTGTTTCGGGATGGAGCGCTGGTCGCCGTTCCGCAGCCGGTCGCCGCCGATGACCGGGAGGCGCCCCTCGATGTCCTGTCCGCCAAATGCGTCGTCGGCGAGGGCCTGGGCCTCCCGCCGCCGGCCTGCTCACCATTTTGAAGGCTTTTGGTTGCTTGGGCGCGCCGGCCACGGTTCACCTTGGCGGCAACTATGTTAAAACCTATCTAGGTAGCAGGGGATAGCCGCCCATCCAGGTACCGGCGCCCCCAGGGATCCGACCGAATGAACCAGAACTTCCGGAACTTCGCGCTGTGGGCGGTGATCCTGCTTCTGCTGGTTGCGCTCTTCAACCTGTTTCAGAATCCGACCGGCCAGTCCGGGGCTTCCGAGATTTCCTATTCGAAGTTCCGCAACGACACCCGCGAGGGCCGGGTGGACAGCGTCGTCATCTCCGGTCAGCAGATAACCGGCCAGTACGACGACGGCTCGCGCTTCCGCACCATCGCTCCGGAAAGCGCCGATTACGTCACCCTGCTCGAAGACCGCGGCGTGACGATCCAGGCTCAGGAGGACAACGAGCAGATGTCCTTCCTGTCGGTGCTCATCTCCTGGTTCCCGATGTTCCTGCTGATCGCCGTATGGATATTCTTCATGCGGCAGATGCAGGGCGCCGGCGGCCGCGCCATGGGCTTCGGCAAGTCCAAGGCCAAGCTCCTGACGGAAGCGCACGGCCGCGTGACGTTCGACGACGTGGCGGGCGTCGACGAGGCGAAGGAGGACCTGGAGGAGATCGTCGAGTTCCTGCGCGACCCGCAGAAGTTCCAGCGGCTCGGCGGCCGCATCCCGCGCGGTGTGCTGCTGGTAGGGCCTCCCGGCACCGGCAAGACCCTTCTGGCGCGCGCCATCGCCGGCGAGGCCAACGTGCCGTTCTTCACCATCTCCGGCTCCGATTTCGTGGAGATGTTCGTGGGCGTCGGCGCGTCCCGCGTGCGCGACATGTTCGAGCAGGCCAAGAAGAACGCTCCCTGCATCATTTTCGTCGACGAGATCGACGCTGTCGGCAGGCACCGTGGCGCCGGCCTAGGCGGCGGCAACGACGAGCGCGAGCAGACGCTGAACCAGCTGCTGGTCGAGATGGACGGCTTCGAGGCGAACGAGGGCATCATCCTCATCGCCGCCACCAACCGGCCTGACGTGCTCGATCCGGCGCTGCTGCGCCCTGGCCGTTTCGACCGGCAGATCGTCGTGGCGAACCCTGACATCATCGGCCGCGAGAAGATCCTGAAGGTGCATGTGCGCAAGGTGCCGCTGGCGCCCGGCGTCAATCTAAAGACGGTGGCGCGCGGCACGCCCGGCTTCTCCGGGGCCGACCTGATGAACCTGGTCAACGAGGCGGCCCTGCTCGCCGCCCGGCGCGGCAAGCGTCTGGTGACGATGCACGAGTTCGACGATGCCAAGGACAAGATCATGATGGGCGCGGAGCGCCGCATGGTCATGACCGACGACGAGAAGCGCGTGACCGCCTATCACGAGGCTGGCCACGCCATCGTCGCCCTGCACACGCCGGCGAACGATCCCATCCACAAAGCCACAATCATTCCGCGCGGGCAGGCGCTTGGAATGGTTCAGTACCTGCCGGAGCGCGACCAGATTTCCGTCAGCTACGAGCAGCTTACCTCGCGCCTCGCCATGGCGATGGGAGGCCGGGTCGCGGAGGAGATTTTCTTCGGTGCGGACAAGGTCACGTCGGGCGCTCAGAGCGACATCGACACGGCCACCCGGATCGCCCGGGCCATGGTCACGCGCTGGGGATTCTCCAAGGAGCTCGGAACGGTCGCCTACGCCGAGAATCAGGAGGAGGTGTTCCTCGGTCATTCGGTCGGGCGGACGCAGAGCATCTCCGGCGCAACCATGCAGAAGATCGATGCCGAGATCCGGCGCTTCGTCGATGAGGCATATGCGACCGCGAACCGGATCATCACCGAGAACCGGGAGCAGATGGAGTCGCTCGCCAAGGCCCTGCTGGAGTTCGAGACGTTGACTGGCGAGGAGATCAAGGACCTGCTGAACGGCAAGCGCCCGGTGCGCGAGGACCCGAGCGACGAGACGCAGTCCTCGCCTCCGCG
>CAZMJQ010000358.1:0-3833 GCA_964566475.1 uncultured Propylenella sp.
ATGATGAACGGCATCTGCTGCCCGAAGACCGAGTAGAGCAGGAACAGGACGCACACGATGACGAGCGGAATGCCGATTGCGCGCCGCGTCGCCTCCAGGAGAAGGAGGATGCCGGCGCCGCCGATGATGGCCTCGATCGGAAGCTCCAGTCCCCCGATCTGCCAGTCGAGCAGGATGCCCTGGCGCCGCACCAGCCCGGCATAGCCGAAATAAAGGTAGAGAGTGGCCATGCCGGCAAGCACGGCCAGCGCGACATCGTACCACGGGATGCGTTGATGGCGGCGGCGGGTGGTCGCGGGGAAGATCAGGAAGGCGAGGACGAGACCGAAGGCGAGATGAACCGCGCGCGCCGGGACGTCGGTGATGATCCCGAAACCGAACATGAAGGGAAAGGGCGATGCGATCCAGAGCTGGAAGAGCGTCCACAGGATGCAGATGACGCCGATGACGAGACCGAGCTTCGGACCGACGGTCCGCTCCAATTCCAGCCTTTCCAGTGCCTCGGCAGGCTCGGCGGAGAGTGAGGTGGCGCTTTCCGGCTTCTCGCTCGCGGATTTCGACTCCGTCGCCATGCCGCCCCCTCGCGCTCAGGCAAGAAAAGGCCGGCGCCCTCGGCGCCGGCCCAATCCTCGGCGGGACTTACATCCAGCCCTTCTCCTTGAAGTACCGCTCGGCGCCCGGATGCAGCGGAGCCGAGAGCGCGTTCGTGATCATGGCCTCCGGATCGAGATTCGCGAACGCCGGATGCAGCGAGCGGAAGTCGTCGAGGTTCTCGAACACGGCCCGCGTCACCTCGTAGACGATGTCATCGGACACGTCGGCGCTGGTCACGAAAGTCGCCATCACGCCGAACGTCGTCACGTCTTCCTCGGTGGTCTGGTAGGTGCCGGCCGGGATGGTCGTGAAGGCATAATAGTCATGCTCCTCGACCAGTCGCTGCGCGACCTCGTCCTCGCCCAGATCGACGATGTAGGCGCCGCAACCGTCCGTGGCGACGGAGACGCCCGCATTGGGCACGCCCACCGTGTAGCCGAAGGCGTCGATATTGCCGTCGCAGAGGGCGCTCGCCTGCTCCGTCGACGTGAGCTCGGTGGCCACCGCGAAGTTGGCGGTGGTCCAGCCGTGGCCCGACATCAGCTCCTCAGTCGTGCCGCGCTGGCCGGAGCCGGGATTGCCGATGTTGAAGCGCTTGCCTTCCAGGTCGCTCCAGGACTGAATGCCGGAATCCCGCCCGGCGATAATCTGGTAGGGCTCCGGATGCACGCTGAACACGGCGCGGAGCTTCTCGCACGGGTTCACCTGCTCGGGCGCCGACCCGTTGTAGGCGTGGTACTGCCAGTCGGACTGAGCCACGCCGAAGTCGAGCTCGCCCTCGCAGATCTGGCCGATATTATAGGTCGACCCCGCCGTTGAGGGGGCCGAGCAGCGCAGTCCGGACTGACGCTCCCCTTCGCGCCCTTCGGCCGCCTCCTTGTGGACCATGCGGCAGACCGAGTTGCCGACCACGAAGTAGACGCCGGTCGGGCCGCCGGTCCCGATCGTGATGAAGTCCTGCGCCGCAGCTGGCGCCGCGAGAAATCCCGTAGCCGCCCCGATGACGGCTGCCAATGCAACTTTTTTCCTGTTCATTCTTCGCTCCTCCTTCTTCGGACTATTTCGAGACGCCGGCTTCCTAACCGGCTTGTGGTACGAACGGCCGTGAAGCGGAGCCGCCGGATTTCACATTCGTACCTGCAAAGACCTCAGATAGCGCAGCATCCACGGCATCGCCGAGCCGGTCAACAATCATCCCGATCGCATCTTCTTCTATCACGAATGGCGGCGCAATCAGCACGTGGTCGCCGTTCCTGCCGTCTGCGGTGCCGCCGGCGGGATAGACACAGAGCCCGTGCGCCATGGCGGTGCGCCTGATGCGCCCGGCAAGGCCGTGCTTGGCTGCGAACGGCGTCTTGTCGCCGCGGTCGGCGACCAGCTCGATGGCGCGGAAGAGGCCCCGGCCGCGGACCTCGCCGACATGCGGGTGATTTCCGAAGCACGCCTCAAGCCCCTGCTGCAGCCGCTCTCCCTGGCGCCGAACATTCTCGAGCAGGTTGTCGCGGCGAATGACCTGCTGCACCGCGAGCGCGGCCGCGCATGGTATGGGATGGCCGATGTAGGTGTGGCCGTGCTGGAAGGCGCCCGAGCCCCCGGCGAAGGCCTGGTAGAGCTTCTCGGCCATGAGCGCGGCGCCAATCGGCTGGTAGCCGGCGCCGAGCCCCTTGGCGACGGTCATGATGTCGGGCGCGATCCCCTCCTGCTCGCAGGCGTGCAGCGTGCCGGTGCGGCCCATGCCGCACATCACCTCGTCGAGGATCAGGAGGATGCCGTAGCGGTCGCAGATATCGCGGATGCGCCTGAAGTAGCCGGGCGCGGGGGGGACCGCACCGGCGGTCGCGCCGACCACCGGCTCCGCCACGAAGGCGACCACCGTCTCCGGGCCAAGCTCAATGAGCTTCTCCTCCAGGACTGATGCTGCGCGAAGGCCGTATGCCTCTTCGTCCTCATTGGGACGGCGGTGACGGTAGGCGTAGCAGGGGTCGATATGGTGCGCCTCGAAGAGCAGCGGCCTGAACAACTCGCGGCGGCCGGCATGTCCCCCGACCGACAGCGCGCCGAGCGTGTTGCCGTGATAGCTCTGCCGCCGCGCGATGAAGCGCGTGCGCCCCGGCTCGCCGCGCTCCACGAAGTATTGGCGCGCCAGCTTGAGCGCCGTCTCCATCGCCTCCGAGCCGCCGGAGACAAGGTAGACGCGCCCGATGCCGGCCGGGGCGTGCGCCACCAGATCCTCGGCAAGCGCCTCCGCCGCCTCGGTCGTGAAGAAACTCGTATGCGCGTATTCGAGCCTGTCCATCTGGGCGCGCATCGCCTCAAGCACATCCGGATGGCCGTGCCCGAGGCACGAGACCGCCGCGCCGCCCGATGCGTCGATGTAGGACTTGCCGTCCGCGTCGCGGATGAAGATGCCGCTGCCCTCCACGGCGACCGGAAGGGCCGGACCGATGAGGCGGTGGAGAATGCGCGTGCCGCTCATCACGGGAGGCTAACGGGGGGTCGGAAGGCGCGCAACCCGCCGACGCTCGTCGTTCATGCGGTCAGGTGAACATGCCCTTGTAGTATTCGACGAACTGGCGCGTCGTCAGCGGCTCGCGCCCGACGATGTCGCGGATGGGCTGCGTGTTCTCGGTGGAGAACGCGCCGTCAGCCGCCACCCTGGCGATGGTGGCAAGATGGGTAACGAGCCAGTCCGGCATGCCGCGGCTCTTCATCGTCTCCTCGAGCTGCTCCGGCGTCACGCCGACATATGCGATGGGCTTCCCCAGCACGTCGCTGAACACCTCGGTGAATTCGCCGTAGCTGCTCAGCGCTCCGGTGTACTCGTAGGTCTTGCCGGCGTGCGGGGCGGGATCGCGCAGGATGCGCGCGCCGACTGCCCCAGTATCGCGCACGTCGACGAAGGCAAGCGGCCGGTCCTTGTCGAAGGAGAGAACCATCTTGCCTTCGTTCTTGATCGATGCGGCCTGCGTGAAGGTGTTCTGCATGAAGAGACCCGGCCGCAGGATGACCCAGCCGAGGCTGCTCTTCTTCAGCGCCTCCTCGATCGCATGATGGCCGCGGCCGACGACCGACCCCGAATCCGGACCGACCACCGCGCGGCCGCCCGAGACGCGGACGAGATATTCCGCTCCTGCCCGCTCCGCCGCGTGCATGACGCCGATCTGCTGCTCGGCCATCGCCGGATTGTGCCCGGTCACGACGAAGACGCGCTTCACGCCCGAGAGCGCCTTCTCCAGCGC
>CAZMJQ010000359.1:0-10925 GCA_964566475.1 uncultured Propylenella sp.
GGCGCCGTCCCCGGCATCAAGGTCGACAAGGGCGCGATGGACCTCGCCAAGCATCCCGGCGAGAAGGTCACGGAGGGCCTCGACGGACTGGGCGCGCGGCTGAAGGAGTATCACGGTCTCGGGGCGCGCTTCGCCAAGTGGCGGGCGGTCATCACGATCGGCGAGGACGGGCGGCCGAGCTGGAACTGCATCAACGCCAACGCCCACGCGCTGGCCCGCTACGCGGCGCTCTGCCAGGAGGCTCAGATCGTGCCGATCGTGGAGCCGGAGGTGCTGATGGACGGCCCGGACGCCAAGCACGACATCGGCCGCTGCTACGACGTGACCGTGTGGACGCTCGACACGGTGTTCCATGAGCTCTACGTCGCCGGCGTGGCGCTCGAAGGCATGGTGCTGAAGCCGAACATGGTCGTGCCGGGCCAGCATTCCAGCAAGAAGGCGGGCGTCGAGGAAGTCGCGGAGAAGACCATGAAGGCGCTGAAGGCCACGGTGCCGGCGGCGGTCCCGGGCATCGCGTTCCTCTCCGGCGGGCAGTCGGACGAGGATGCGACCGCGCATCTCTCGGCCATGAACGCCATGTACGACCGTCCGTGGAAACTGACCTTCTCCTACGGGCGGGCCCTGCAGGCGGCGGCGCTCGCCGCGTGGCGGGGCAAGCCGGAGAACGTCAAGGCAGCGCAGTCCGCCTTCACACACCGTGCGCGCATGAACGGGCTCGCGGCGACCGGCGGGTGGAAAGCGGACCTGGAGAAGGAGGCCGCCTGACTGTCGCCGGATTGGTCCGCGAAAGCGACGTCCGCCGCAACCCGGTTGGCCGCCGATGATTGACCACGCCGAAGCCACGCGGCTCTTCCTGATCACGCCGCCGGACCTCGATGCCGCGCGCTTCGCCCCGCTTCTCTGCGAGGCGCTCGCCGCGGGCGACGTGGCGGCGGTGCTGATCGTGCCCGGCACGGCCGGCAAGGCGGCGGACGAGATCGCGGCATCGCTGGTGCCGGTGATCCAGAACGCGGGGGCGGCAGCCATTGTCGCCGACGACACGCGGCTCGCGGGGCGCCTGAAGGCCGACGGCGTGCAAGTCGGCGCCGGGCTCGATGACCTGCGGCTGGCGCTCGACTCCTTCAAGCCGCAGAGGATAATCGGAGCCGGGAATCTCGGCACGCGCCATGCGGCGATAGAGGCAGGCGAAGCCGGCGCCGACTACCTGTTCTTCGGCCGCCCGCACGGCGACACGCACGACGCGCCGCACCCGAAGGCGCTCGACCTGGCCCAATGGTGCGCGGAGGTGATGCAGGTGCCGGCCGTGGTCATGGCGGGACGTTCGCTCGACAACGTGGCGGAAGCCGCCGCGACGGGCGCGGCGTTCGTCGCCCTCAGCGACGCCGTCTGGTCGCATGCGGACGGGCCGGGCGAAGCCGTGCGCCGCGCGCAGGCGTTGCTTACGGCAGGCGGAAGGCGCGCCGCATGAGAGCGACTGCCCTCATCACGACCGCTGTGCTGCTTGCCGCTGCTTCGCATCCAGCCTCCGGACAGAGCATCGGGGAGCGGATCGACCAGGGGATTTCGGCGGCCGAAGAACCGCTCGAAACACCGGCAGAGTCCGAAGCGGAGCCCCTCAGCATAACGGTTGAGCCGGACCCGCTGGGCGACGAGGACGTGTCGCTCATGCCTTCGGCCAATTCCTCGCGGCTGCGCACGACGCTCGACCCGTCCGGGATCAGGCAGCGCATCGACAAGGGGCTGACGGCCGCCGGCGAAGAATCGGCGTTCCCGCCCGACTACGCCTACGGAGCCTTCCAGCGCGGCTGGTTCCTCACCGCGTTCTCGCTGGCGCTGGAACGCGCCGAGGAAGGCGACGCCGTGGCGCAGACGCTTCTAGGCGTGCTCCTGTCGCGCGGCCTCGGGGTCAAGCAGGACCTGGACGCGGCCGCCGACTGGTACCGACTCGCCGGCGAGGGGGGCGACGCGGAAGCGCTTTACGCGCTGGGCCAGCTTTATCTGGACGGCCGCGGCGTGGAGAAGAGTTCGCAGAAGGCCGCCGAGCTCTTCCGCAAGGCAGCGGACAGGGGCCATGGCGGGGCGGCGCGCGAGCTCGGCTATCTGCTCCTGGCGGGAGAGAACGGCGAACAGGACGCCATGCTTGCGGCGGCCTATCTCAGCCGCGCCGCCCGAAGCGGCGACATGGACGCGCAGTATACGCTCGGCGGCCTCTTCATGGACGGCGTGGGGCTAGTGGCGAGCGAAGAGCAGGCGGCGCGCTGGTACGCAGTGGCGGCGAAGAACGGGCATGTCGGCGCCCAGATCGAATATGCGATCCTGCTATTCAACGGTCGCGGCGTACAGAAGGACGAGGCCGGCGCGGCATACTGGTTCGGACTTGCGGCCGAGGCGGACAATCCCGCGGCCCAGGTCCGTCTTGCCCGGATGCTGGCGGAGGGCCGCGGCGTTGAGGAGGACGAGGCCGCGGCGGCGCGCTGGTACCTCATCGCGAGGAAGCGCGGGGTCGAGGACGCGTTCATGGAGGACTGGCTGCTGCGGCTGGACCGGGCCACGCGCGAGGAGGCCGCCGCTGCCGCCGAGATATGGGCCTCCAGCCGCGGCTGGACACAGGCGGCGGCTGCGCCGCCTGCCGGCGGCGTGGCTGTGGACAACGCGCTTCAGTAGCAGTATATGCGGCCACCTTGCCGAGCTACGGCGCGTGCGGGGAATCCAGGACAGGAAGCTCCGCATCCAGCGTTAGAGCTCGTGCTCCCGCATCGCGGAATCCTGACCGAAGCGGGTTGTGTCGGGAAAGAGGATGGAGCGGCGTGCAGGTCGTTGTAAGGGACAACAACGTCGATCAGGCGCTGAAGGCGCTGAAGAAAAAACTGCAGCGCGAAGGCATCTTCCGCGAGATGAAGCTGCGCGGACATTACGAGAAGCCTTCCGAGAAGAAGGCGCGCGAGAGGGCTGAGGCCATCCGCCGCGCCCGCAAGCTTGCACGAAAGCGTGCGCAACGCGAAGGTCTCATCCCGAGCAAGCGCCGGTCGCGTTGATCCTTTTGCGGCGCTGTGCGTTAGTCACCCATATCTCGCTAAACGAGCCAACGGCTCAACGGCTCAACGGATATGAACTGAAGATGCGCCCCGGCTACCAGATTTCCTCCTCCATGTGCCTTGCCGTCGCGCTGGCGCTCGGGGCCTGCCAGTCCATGCCCCGGTCGGGCGCCCCCGTTTCGGTAGACACCGCTGCGGCGTCGGAGGCCAACATCGAATCGCTCACCGCGGTCGTCCAGCGTGAGCCGAACAACGCCGAGGCCTACAACGTGCGTGGCTCGGCTTTCGGGCGGGCCGGCAGGTACCGCGAGGCGATCGCCGATTTCAACCAGGCCATCGCGATCGATCCGACCTTCGCACGCGCCTACGCAAACCGCGCTCTCGTGCATCGCCGAAACGGCGACGTGCGCCAGGCGCTCGAAGATTACAATCGCGCCGTACAGGCGGACCCGCGCTATGCTGCCGCCTATGTCGGCCGCGGCAACGTCTACCGTCAGCAGGGGCAGCTCGACCTCGCCCTCGCCGACTACAACACCGCCATCCAGCTAGACCGGACGGATGCGCAGGCGTTCCACAATCGCGGTCTCGTCCACCAGGCACAGGGCCAGCACCAGCGGGCGATCGAGGACTTCACGAGCGCAATCGGTATCTCGCCGAGCGCGGCGGAGCCCTATGACGGCCGCGGCCTCTCCTACCTGGCGCTCGGCGACGCACGCACGGCGCTCGACGATTTCAACGAGGCGGTGAAGCGCGACCGCTCGAACTACAGGGCATGGACCAATCAGGGCCTTGCCCTGGAGGCGCTCGGCGACCGGCAAAAGGCGCACGCCGCCTTTGCGCGCGCGGCGAACCTCAACAGCTCCTATCAGCCGGCGCGCGACGGCATGCGACGGACGAGCTAGGTCAGGGCGCCACGCCGTTCTCGCCGAGGAATTTCAAGGCCGCGGGCCATAGCCCCCGCTCCCACAGATCGTGGTGTCCGGCATCGTCGAATATGACGAGCTCCTTGGGCTCACGGGCCGCTGCAAAGAGCTTCCGCCCGTGCTCCGAGGGGACCACCCAATCGCGCTCGCCGTGCACGATCAGCACGGGCTTGTCCACGCCGCCGATACGCTCGCGCGAAATGAACTGGTCGAGCATGAGAAGCCGCACTGGCACCCAGGGGTAAGTCGCGCCGGCGATGTCGACGGCGGCGGTGAATGGCGCCTCCAGGATGAGCGCGTGCGCTGGGCGCTCCGCCGCGACGTGGACGGCGACGCCAGTGCCAAGCGACTCGCCCTGAACCACGATCGCAGCGGTACGCGCCGCCAGCCAGTCGAACAGCTCCAGCCCGTCAGCGAGGAAAGCCGCCTCGCTCGGGCTGCCGCCGCTTCCCGGATAGCCGCGATAGCTCATGGCGAGCAGCCCGAAACCGGCCTCGACGATTTGGCGGAAGCGGTCCGCGCGCGCGGAGAGGTTGCTGGCGTTGCCGTGGAAATAGAGGATCGACGGACGGCCCGTCTCCGGTTCGGCGTACCAGCCGGTCAGCGGAGTGCCGTCCGCGGTTGTGAAGGTGACAACGTCGACGGAGGTCAGGCCTGCCTCCACCGGCGTCACAAGCGCTCCGCCCGGCTGAAACACCATGCCGCGCTGCAGGACGTAGAGCGCGCCGACGACTGCGACATAAGCCGCGGCAATCGTTGCGATCAGCATGAAGAGCCGCCTCACTATCCGTTCTCCGCGGAACTTGCCGTCCCCCCGATGCAATCCATGTCCACAACGGCCGCATGGACATCCTGGCCCGACAGCCAGTCAAGGTCGGCGCGGCGCTGCACGACGCCGACCACGATCGGCACGCGGCAACGCCGCCCGACCCCGGCGAGCGGGAATGCGGACCACCAGGCGCGAAAGGCCACCCGCGTCCAGACGCGGTCGTCCCACCCCATGAAAAGCATATCAGGCCGATGGGCCCGCATTGAGCGAGCGAGGCTCCACGGATACTTGACGATGAGACCGAGGCGCACGGGCCGCGAGTCCCTCCAGGGGAAGGAGCGCGCGGCCGTTGCGAACCCGAAGACGACCGAGCGTTCCGCCGCACCGTAGGTCACCAGCATGTCGATCACGGCCGGAGCCAGGCCTTCTTCCTTGAGCTCCAGAAACAGCTCGAGGTCCGTCCGCGCCAGGAACGACAGGGCCGCGTCGAGCGTGACCTCGCCCTCACCGCTCGGGGCGTCGTGGGAAACGGTCAGCCCCGGTCCGCGCGCCGCCCGGCTTACGTCGAACTCGACGCCCACGACGCCCTGATCGCGCTCTGCACGCTCGAAGGCCGCGAGGGAATTCTCGCCGACCCCCGCATTCCAGCCCCGATGAGCGATGAGCTTCATCGATGAGCGTCCTCCAGGACGCAATGCCAAGCCGTTCTACAACGCCTTGACGATGTCCTCCGTCATCTTCTTTGCGTCGCCGAAGAGCATCATGGTGGCCGGCTTGTAGAAGAGGGTGTTGTCGATGCCGGCATAGCCCGACGCGAGCGAGCGCTTGACGAAGAGGCAGGTGGCGGCCTTGTCCACGTCGAGGATCGGCATGCCGTAGATCGGCGACGTCTTGTCGTCGCGCGCAGCTGGGTTGGTGACGTCGTTGGCGCCGATCACGTAGGCGACGTCCGTCTGCGCGAACTCCGAGTTGATGTCCTCAAGCTCGAACACCTCGTCGTAGGGGACGTTCGCCTCGGCGAGGAGCACGTTCATGTGGCCGGGCATACGGCCGGCTACGGGATGGATGGCGTATTTCACCTCCACCCCCTCCTCCTTCAGCTTGTCGGCCATCTCTCGGAGCGCGTGCTGCGCCTGCGCCACGGCCATGCCGTAGCCCGGGACGACGATGACGCGCGAGGCGTTCTTCATGAGGAATGCCGCGTCCTCCGCCGAGCCCTGCTTCACGGTCTTGTCGCCGGCGTCCGCCGCCGGGCCGGCGGTCTCGCCGCCGAAGCCGCCGAGGATGACGGAGAGGAAGGCGCGGTTCATCCCCCTGCACATGATGTAGGAGAGGATGGCGCCCGACGAGCCGACCAGCGCGCCTGTGATGATGAGCGCGGTATTGCCGAGCGTGAAGCCGATGCCCGCCGCTGCCCAGCCAGAATAGGAGTTGAGCATCGAGATGACGACCGGCATGTCGGCACCGCCGATCGGGATGATGATGAGCCCCCCCAGCGCGAGACTCGCGATCACGATGAGCCAGAAGGCGAGGCGGCTCTCCGTCGTCGCCAGCACGACGATGAGAACGAGGAGGAGGATGCCGAGACCGGCATTCACGAGATGCCGCGACGGCAGCAGGATCGGCGCGCCCGACATGCGCCCGTCGAGCTTGGCGAAGGCGATGACGGAGCCGGTGAACGTGACGGCGCCGATCGCCACGCCGAGCGACATCTCGACCAGCGCCTGGCCGTGGACGGCGCCGACCGATCCGATGCCGAAAGCTTCCGGCGCGTAGAGCGCGGCGGCGGCGACCAGCACCGCGGCAAGACCGACCAGCGAGTGGAAGGCGGCGACGAGCTGCGGCATGGCCGTCATCGGGATGCGCCGCGCAATTGTCGCGCCGACCGCCCCGCCCGCGCCGACGGCAATGATGAGCATCAGCCAGGCGAAGATCCCGGAAGGCGGATGGCCCAAGAGCGTAGTGAGGATGGCGATCGCCATGCCCACCATGCCGTAGACGTTGCCCTGGCGGCTCGTCTCGGGATGCGACAGGCCGCGCAGCGCCAGGATGAAGAGGACGCCGGCGACGAGATAGAGGAAGGCGGTGACGCTGGCGCTCATGAAGCCTCGTCCCTGAGCGCGCGTTCTAACGCAGCAACCATCAACGGAAGATCTTTCTGTGCCGTATCGAAGACAACTTGCTGGCGGATCGAAAAGTAGCCGTGGATCAACCGATGACGCATGGCGATCGCCTCGCGCCACTCAACGTCCGGAAACGCTTCCTTGGCAGCATCTGAGACCTGGGTAGAAGCCTCCCCAACCAGCTCGATCGACCGGCATAGCGCAAGGAAATTGTCTTCATACGCCTCGGTCCCCTCCTCCAGCTCCTTCGCAGCCTGACGGACCGCCGTCCTCGCGTAGTGAAGCATGTCGTTCATGCGATCTCGATCCAGCTTGCTGATCTTAGAGTGACTAAATCACGCTCCATAAGCTCGCGGGACGCCGGGCGCATCTCCTCTCTCATCACGAACTCGACGGGCAATCCAGCACCGACCGCCTCAGCAAGCTCCCGCTCGGCCCGGCTGAGCGAGAAGAGCGTGGGGCGTCCCGTGATATCGATAATGACATCGATGTCACTTGCCTCTGTTGCCTCGCCGCGTGCGACGGAGCCGACGATGCCGACCATGCGCACTCCATAGCGCTCCTCGATTTCGACGCGCTTGGCGCGAAGTGTAGACAGCACGCTCTCCCGGTCCACCGTCATGCCCGCTCCTTGCGCCTGTACATGGAAAGCATGCGCTGGGTGACGAGGAAGCCGCCGAAGATGTTCACGCTCGCCAGCATCAGCGCGACGAAGCCGAAGAAGCGGGCGAGCCCGGCGCCCTCGCTCATGAGCGGCACGCCGACGGCGAGCAGCGCGCCGACCACGATGACCGAGGAAATGGCGTTGGTGACGCTCATCAGCGGCGTGTGGAGCGCCGGCGTCACCGACCAGACGACGTAGTAGCCGACGAAGATCGCCAGCACGAAGATCGACAGGCGAAAGACGAACGGGTCGATTATCCCGCCGCTCGCCGCGTGTGCGGCGGCGCCGGCCGCATCGACGGCCCCGGCATGGCTGAGTGCGATCTCAGCGGCCTGCTGCGCCGCAGCCTGCGCCTGCATGGCGGCCGACGCAGCCGCCTCGGCCGCTTCCTGCGCCTGCCGTACCGCTTCGTTGAGCGCCTCGTTCTCCATCAGGCCCCGCCTTCCTCTCCGGAGGATTTCTCAGCAAAGGACGGATGCGCGACCGCGCCGTCCGCCGTCAGCAGCGTCGCGGCCACGATCTCGTCCTCGCGGTCGATCCTGAGCGCCTTCGCCTCCTTGTCGATCATCGGATCGACGAAAGCGAGGATGTTTCGCGCGAGCAGCGCCGAGGACGACGCGGCGATACGGCCCGGCATGTTGAGATGCCCGATGATGGTGACGCCGCCGACGCGCGTTACCTCGCCGGGCGCGGCGTTCTCCACGTTGCCGCCGCGCTCCACAGCGAGGTCGACGATCACCGAGCCGTCGGGCATCGACGCCACCATCTCCGCACTCACGAGACGCGGCGCCGGGCGGCCGGGAATGAGCGCGGTGGTGATGACGATGTCCTGCTTGGCGATGTGGTCCCGCACCAGCGCGGCCTGCTTCTCCTGGTATCCCTTCGACATCTCCTTGGCGTAGCCGCCGGCCGTCTCCGCCGCCTTGAACTCCTCGTCCTCCACGGCGATGAACTTGGCGCCGAGCGAGGCGACCTGTTCCTTCGCGGCGGGGCGCACGTCGGTGGCGGTGACCACGGCGCCGAGCCGGCGCGCCGTCGCCACGGCCTGCAAGCCCGCCACGCCCGCGCCCATGACGAAGACGCGCGCGGCGGGCACGGTGCCGGCCGCCGTCATCATCATCGGCAGGGCGCGGCCGAATTGCGCGGCCGCCTCGATGACGGCCCGATAGCCCGCGAGGTTCGCCTGGCTGGAGAGGACGTCCATCACCTGCGCGCGCGTGATGCGCGGAACGAGCTCCAGCGAGAAGGCGAGCACACCCGCCTCCGCCAGGCGCTTCAGCGCCGGCTCGTTGCCGTATGGGTCCATCAGCGCAACGACGGCGGCGCCACGCTTGTAGCCGGAAAGGTCATCGGGCCGGCGGACGCGGATGACGAGGTCCGCATCGCCGAGCGCCGCAGCGGCGCTCTCCGCGACCTCGGCGCCCGCCTCGCGATAGCGCTCATCGGAAATGCTGGAGCCGGCCCCTGCCCCCGACTCGACGCTGACCGCCGCGCCCGCGGCGATGAGCTTGCGCACCGTTTCCGGCGTGGCGCCGACGCGCGGCTCGACCGCAATGTCCTCTTTCAGGACGGCGACGCGCATCGGCTAGCCGAGCGTCAGGGCCATGAAGACGAAGCCGAGGACGATCACGCCGATGAGCGCCTTGACCGACCCCTTGGTGAGGAACGCGACGATGGTCGCGACGGTCATCAGGAGGATCATCAGCACGCCGAGCCAGAAGCCGTTGATCGCGATGCCGAAAAGCACGAGCGCCTGCAGGATGGCGATCGTCGCCAGGACGGTGACCTTGGTCAGCGCGAGGAAGCCCTCATAGGTGCGCTCGTGCTCCGGATAGTCCATCTCCGCCCCGACATCGACGGGTCCGGCATGCGTGTGTTCGGCCATGAAGTGATCCCCGGGATGGCTGAATAAGGTGTCGGAGGGCTTTAACACAGGCGCGGAAAGCGGGGCAATGTGGCAACAGAGGCGGCCGCCTGCGGGCCGAAACGGCGGGAATGCTCAAGCCTTCTCAGCCGTCGGCCGGCGGCTCCAGGCCGGCCTCGTGCAGGGCGGCGGCCTGGCGCGCGGCCAGGGTCTTGCGCTCGAAGCCCCCGATCTCGGCCTCGAACAGCCGGTGGAAATTGAGCTCGGCCTTGAGATGCAGGAAGACCGCGCCAAGGCCTACGGCGGCGCGATTCATGAGCACGAACTCGCGCGGAATGGTCAGCGGACCCTTGGGCTTCAGCCTCTGTTTCACCTGCCACACCTCGCGGCGCCCGTATTTGTGCGGCTCGACGCCGTCGGCGATGGTGCGCACGCGGTCGTCGATGAGCGGCGCGAAGATGAAGCGCGCCCACAGGCTCAGCGTGTCGACCATCTCGTCGGTGAGATCCCTGAAGCCCCAGAGGCGATAAGCTTCCGCGATGCGGCTCCGGTCGTCGTGCTGGAAGCCGCGGTAGAGTTCGACGACGCCCTCCACGAAGCGCGGCGGGAAGATGCGGATGCTGCCGTAGTCGAGGAGGTTCAGCCCGGCAGGTGCGCCGCCCTCCTCGAAGACGGAGTAGTTGCCGAGATGCGGGTCGCCATGGATGACGCCGTAATGCGCGAAAGGGCTCCACCAGGCATGGAAGAGCGCCCTTGCGATGCGGTTGCGGTCCTCGAGCGGATGATCGGCGAACGAAAGAAGCCGCGCCCCGTCGAGCCAGGTCATGGTGAGGAGCCGCCGGGTGGAGAGATCCGGCCACACCTCCGGCACGCGCACGTGCGGCGCTTCGGCGAGCATGGCACCGTAGAGGCGGATGTGGCGCGCCTCGCGCACGTAGTCGAGCTCCTCGCGCAGGCGCGCGCTCAGCTCCTTCAGCACCTCACGTGTGTCGATCTCGGGGCTGAAGCGGCGCTGCATGGCGAGGATGACGCCGAGCTGCGAGAGGTCGGCCTCCACGGCCGAATCCATGTCCGGATACTGGAGCTTGCAGGCGAGCCGCCTCCCGTCAAGCGCGACCGCGCGGTGCACCTGTCCGAGCGAGGCGGCGGCGGCCGGCTGGCGCTCGAAGGAAGCGAAACGCTGCTCCCAGCCGTCGCCAAGCTCGGCGCGCATGCGGCGGCGGAGGAAGGCCACGCCCATGGGCGGCGCTTCGGCCTGCAGCTTCTGCAGCTCCAGCGCGTATTCCGGCGGCAGCACGTCGGGAATGGTGGCGGCAAGCTGCGCCACCTTCATCAGCGGCCCCTTGAGACCGCCCAGCATGCGCGCCAGGTCCACGGCCTGCGCGGCGGGGTCTGCTCCCCGCCCGAAGGCGCGCGCGCCGATCCGCCGCGCGGCTAGGCCGCCGACGCCTGTTCCCACCCGCGCATAGCGGGAGAGCCGGCCAGACAGCCTGTTCGCCTCGTCATCGGTCGGGTCCGACATTTCTCCAGTCCTTGGGCCCGCGGCC
>CAZMJQ010000360.1:0-15666 GCA_964566475.1 uncultured Propylenella sp.
CCCTCCGAAAGGGCAGGTGTTTCATTCGATGAGGCGGGGCTGAGCGGGCAGCCCTCTACGGCCGCGGCTCAGCTGTGCTGACGTGCGCCGTTTGCTTTCATCGAACGAGCTCCTTCATGCTTCGTCGCGCCAGCTTATACGCCGCGGCACGTCCGGTGTCACCCTTGAGGTGTTGCGCCGCCACCTCAGCCGGGACTCTTCCCTCTCCCCTGCGCCTGTGGGATGAACCGCCATGGCCACGGGCGACCCGAACAGGCTCGACGTCGCGGACATCCTGCGCTTCTACGCGGAGACAGGGGTCGACGTCGCGCTCGAGGAAGAGCCGGTCGACCGCTTCGCGCAGTCGAAGGCGATCGCCGAAGATGCGGCGCGCCGGCGCGAGGCAAGCTCGCCCGGCGCCGAGCCTCGCAGAGCTCCGGCGCGCCCACCGGCCACGCCGCCCGCCCTGGAGCGCCCCGCGCCGCACGTCCGCGAGCGCCCGCAACCACGCGCCGCGCCTGCGCCCGCCGCCCTCACCGCGCCGTCCGAAGCGACCGTCATCGCCGCCCGCGAGGCCGCTGCGACCTGCGAGACGCTCGACGACCTCCGCGCGACGCTCGCGACCTTCGACGGCTGCAACCTCCGCCACACCGCTACCAACCTCGTCTTCGCCGACGGCAACCCGGTCGCGCGCGTAATGTTTGTGGGCGAGGCGCCCGGCTTCGAGGAGGACCTGCAGGGCCTCCCCTTCGTCGGCAAGTCCGGCCAGCTCCTCGACCGCATGATCGCCGCGATCGGGCTCGACCGCTCCAGCGCCTACATCGCCAACGTCATCCCGTGGCGTCCGCCCGGCAATCGTACGCCGACGCCGCAGGAGACGGAGATCTGCCGCCCCTTCATCGAGCGTCAGATCGCGCTGGTCGATCCCGACGTGCTGGTGCTGCTCGGCGGCGCGTCGGCCAAGCAGATCCTCAAGACCAGCGAGGGCATTCTCAAGCTGCGCGGCAAATGGCAGGGCTACGACACCGGCCGGCGCGAGATCAAAGCCCTCGCCACGCTTCACCCGGCCTATCTCCTGCGCCAGCCGCTGCAGAAGCGCCTCGCGTGGCGCGACCTGCTTGCGGTGAAGGCCGCGCTGGCGGCAACCTGACCACCTCTCGCACCGGACGGAACAGACATTGAAGCTTCTGACTGCCGCCCTCGCGCTCGCCCTCCTCGCTGCACCGCCCACGCCAGGTCCGACTGGCGCCGGCCCGCTCCACCGCGTCAACATCATCGACGGCGCCGACGAGCGCGACTCGCTTCTCACGATCGGGCCGGCGCTCGGCCTGTCGCCAGAGGAGATCGCCCGCATCCGCGCCGTCTCGGGCTTCGTCGGCTGCTTCCTCCCGACGCCGTCCGTCGGCAGCGGCGCCCTGTTCCTGACCGACCGCCACGTCATCACCGCCGCGCACATCTTCTTCACGCGCGAGGGAGAGCTGCGCTCGAAGTGCTTCTTCAAGAACCAGGCCGTTGAGCCGACAAAGGTCGACCTCCTCACCGGGCCTGGCATGGCAGCCTTCGGAGCCATTCCGCCGCGCGCCGGGTCCAACGACGACTTCGCCATCGTGACGCTCGCGGCGCCCATCCCCGGCGCCGTGCCCTTCCCGGTGGACGAGACCGTGCCGATCAGGGCCGGCGACAGCCTCATCGTCATCACCGCGCATCCCGCCGGCATGGAAAAGGACGTCGATCCCGCCGTGCCGGTGGCGCAGGGCTGCTTAGTGCGGCGCGTGCCGATCTCCACCGAGCCGACCAACTTCTTCCGCACCGACTGCGACGCGAGCGGCTCGTCGTCCGGCGGCATGCACCTCGCCCGCGTCGGCGGCCGCCTCGTCTTCCGCGGCGTCACGATCACCGCCGGCCCCTGGCAGGACCCGCGCTTCCACGGCGCGCCCTACGACGAGCGCGCCGGCAGCGTCACCACCGCGCTGGGTACCGACGCGGCGGTGCTGGCGGCCGGCAGGCGCCTCACCGGGCAGTAGCCGGCGCGGCGCAATCACATCACCTCAGCGCCCGCTCCAGCGTCTCGCGGATGAAGCGCTGATAAGGGATGCCGCGCTGTTTCGCGCGCTCCTTCACCGCCTTCAGCAGCCCTTCCGGCATGCGCAGATTGACCTGCGCATCCTTCTTCTCGAACTCGAAGTGCGCCGGACGAAAGCCGGAAAGATCGTACCTGGTAAGGTCGGCCGTCTCCACGAAGCGCTCCGCCTCCATGTCGCTCTTCAGGCGCGGCAGCCGCTCAGCCTTCCTTCTGTTGCTCATAGTGCTCGACTTCCTTCATGTGCATATAGCGGGCGCTGATCGGTCGGATAAGAGTGCCGCCGTCCCCATTGCGAAGCGTAAAAGCGACGAAAAGCCACCGCCTCTGCGGGCTTTTGCCGATTGCCAGGAATCGCGCTTCCTCGAAGTCGCCTCCCAAGGATGCCAAGGTCATCTGAGACGAAGAGAGCCTCAATCTCTTCCCGGCTCACACCGTGCTTTCCGCATTTCGGCCAGTTGCCCTCGTCCCACTGGAACCCATGGATCGGGATGCTCATCGATTGTCAAATGTATAGACATCCGACTTCGGTATCAAGCCTCCCGCCCGTTGGACAGAGTGCCGCAGCAGAAATGCGCCAGCCGCCCGAAGCGACTGGCGTTGAAAGATCTTCGGTTGAGCCGACGCCCGACTCTTCGACGCGTCAAGCGTAACGCAGCACCCCGAAAAACCCCTTCCCGTAGCCCGCAATAAGCTCGCCGATGCTCTTCCCGTTCGCCCAGCTCGGCGTCTTGGCCTTGTCGCCGTTGATGAGCTCGCGCGCCTCGAACCACCGCGCGCCCTGCATGTTGAAGTAGTCGGCGAGCTTGCCCCGGTCGGGCCTGAACACACCCTCGATCATCCCAACGAGCAGGATGAGCGCCCCGATCTCCGGCTTCATCACCTCGTCGGGGTTGTCGTAGAGCGCGTCGCCCATGCCGAGCCGCCGGCCCATCTTCTTGTAGTTGTCGCCGTGGGTCAGCTGCACGTAGCCGCGCCCATAATAGGAGTGCCCGTTGGGATGGCGAGCGGCGTAGTTGGCGATGCCGTTCCGCCGGCAATACGCCGCCACGTGATCGCACGCCTCCGAGTCGATGGTCTTGAACCCCTCGCGCACGGGCAGCATCTCCCCGCCCGTCTCGTGCCAGGCCGTCGCCAGCGCGTAGGCCGGCCAGGCGAGGTTGCCGCCCCCTCCGATCCGCTCCCAGCAGTCGAAGATGGCGTCGAAGCCGGGCCTGCGGCCGTTGGTGAGCCTCTTCCTGGCGAGCGCGCTGCTCGGAAAGTTCTGGGCAAAGAAATCGCGGTCGATCCTGTGCTGCGGCATCTTCCTCTCCCCCGAAAGGCCCTCCTGGTCACGGCATGTGGGCCGGGGCGGTCCGGCCGAGGACTGAAGCCGGAGACGCGGCCACAGACCGGGCATGCCCGACCATACGACCGGAGCTGTCCATGATACCGCGCCCCGTGGCAGTGGGGAAACGCACATCCGCAACAGCGCGGACGAAGCTGCGCCGCCTCACTTTGCTCTCACCCCTTCGTGAACATTCGCCATTTACGGACGCCCGCCGCTTCGGCCATTCTCCCGCGCCGACGACTGCCCCACTCCAGCCCCCGGGAGCGCCGCCCATGTCCGACATCGTCCCCCTCGTCCCGCGCCAGAAGGTTCCGCCGCTCACCGTTGAGCTGGCCGGCGGCGGCACGTTCGACCTTGCCGGCGGGAAGCCGGAGCGCTTCGCCATGCTGGTCTTCTATCGCGGGCTGCACTGCCCGCAGTGCAAGCGCTACCTCACCGACCTGGAATCGAAGCTCGGCGAATTTCAAAAGCGCGGCGTGGCGGTGCTGGCGCTCTCCTCCGACGACAAGGAGCGCGGCGAACAGGCGAAGGCGGATTGGGGCCTGGCCGGCACGCCCGTCGGCTACGGGCTGACGCTGAAGGAGGCGCGCGCCTGGGGCCTCTACATCTCGTCCGGCCGCGGCAAGACCTCCATCGGCATCGAGGAGCCGGCGCTCTTCTCCGAGCCGGGGCTCTTCCTCGTGCGCCCCGACGGCACGCTCTACTGGTCGGCGGTGCAGACCATGCCCTTCTCGCGCCCGCACTTCGCCGACGTGCTGACCGCGCTCGACTTCGTCATCGAGAAGGACTACCCAGCGCGCGGCGAGGTCATCGACCTGCCGCAGGCCGCGGAATAGCATCGTAGCCCGGATGGAGGGGCGAAGCCCCGCAATCCGGGAGCGGCAGTGCAAACCGCCATTCCACTCCCGCATTACGCTTCGCTCCATGCGGGCTGCGAGCCCGTCCGTGCGCGTAATCCGGGACACGCACCACCACTTCGTTTCGCTCGTCCGCCCTGGGCAAACTGCGCTATCGTAGTCAGGTCGTCCTGAAGCGACGTGCGTCGCGATGGACGCGGCGTCGCATTGCCGCCGACTTTTGTTGAAAGCGGGACCGCGCCACACTCGCGCCCTGATTCGAGATTTCCGCCTTGGCCCAGCTCCTCCCCGTCTTCGCCCTGCTCGTGTCGACCGCCTTCCTGCTTGCGGCCAACGGGCTGCACGGCCTGCTCCTCCCGCTTTCCGGCGCCGCGGCGGGATTTTCGACCGCCGAGCTTGGCCTGCTCGGCACGGGCTGGGCGGTAGGCTTCATCGGCGGCTGCCTGAGCGCGCCGATCGTCGTCCGCCGCGTCGGCCACATCCGCGCCTTCGCCTGCTCCGCCGCCTGCGCGGCGATCATCATCCTCCTGCACGGAATCGTTGTCATACCGCTTGCCTGGATCCTGCTGCGGGCCGGATCGGGCTTCTTCATCGCCGGCGCCTTCATGATCCTGGAGAGCTGGCTGAACGAGCGCTCCACCAACGAAAGCCGCGGAACGATCTTCGCCATCTACCTGATGATCTCCTACCTCGGCATCACAGTGGGTCAGCTCGGCGTCGGCCTCGGCGACCCGACGGTCACGACCCTCTTCATGGCCGGCGCCATCCTCTACTGCCTCGCGGTGCTGCCCACCGCCTTGTCAACGGCGGCCTCCCCGCAGCCGCTGACGCGCGTCCGGCTCGATATTCGAGGGCTCGTCGCCAACTCGCCGGTCGCCTCGCTCACGGTCCTGCTGGTCGGCATGGTCAACGGCGCGTTCGGCACGCTTGCCGCTGTGTGGGGCATCAGGATCGGCCTTGCCACGCCCGCCATCGCGATCATGATCTCGATCGCCGTCGTCGCAGGGGCGCTGACCCAGGTGCCCGCGGGACGCATATCGGACAAGGTCGACCGCCGCTACGTCATCATCGCCGCCGCCGGCGGCGCCGCGATCGCCGGGCTGGTCATCTTCGTCCTGAAGCCGAGCGACCCCAACATCGTGCTTCCCGTGATCGCAACCTACGGCGCCCTCGCTTATCCGCTCTACGGCCTCGCCGTGGCGCACGCCAACGACTACGCCGACGCCAGCGAGTTCGTCGCCGTCTCCGGCGGCCTCCTGCTGCTTTACGGCATCGGCAATATCATCGGCCCGCTGGCGGCGAGCGCGGCGATGACCGAGCTCGGACCGGAGGCGCTGTTCGTGGCGACGGCCACGGGCCATGTCGTCATCGCCGGCTACGCATACTACCGCACGACCAAGCGCGCGCCGATTCCGGAAAGCGTGCGCGAATCCTTCCGCCCGATGCCGAGCGGACGCGGCCTCACGCCGGAGAGCGCGGTTCTCGACCCGCGCGCCGAGGACGCGACCGTGCCCGAGCAGGAGCCGGTCGAGGTTGCCAAGTAGGCCCGTCTGTTGAGCAACGCCGTCGTGCAGTTCCCCCTTCGCACGCATAAACGGGCCCTCCGGACGCCCGCAGTGCCCCGCAGAAATGGCTATTCGGGTTTCCGTGACGCAGGCATAATTCCACCGGCGGTGAGCCGTTGCATGGACTCGCGCCCGCGTTGCCGGGCGCCGGACGAATGCCGATGAACGACGTGCTGACACAACCCTGGCCGGACTGCATCGTCGACCGGATTGCAATACCTCACGCGGTTAGGCTCGAAAGCCTTCGCCGCCTCGGCTTCACGATGGGCACAACCTACTTCGTCGGCGATGTCAGGTGGCTGAACCGGCTCCAATATGAAGTCATCGCACCACATTGCTCGCATTTCCACCGCAAGCTCGTGCCGCTCATCGACATTGTTTCAGCGCACGCCAATCGCTGCCGCTACTGCTATGGCGGCATGCGGGCTGGGTTGCTGCTTATGGGTTACGACCATGCCACCATCACGCAGCTGCAAGGTGACATTCAGGCAAGCCAGTTCCCACCGGAGACCAAGCGGGTTCTCGAGTTCACCCGGCTTATGGTGATCGCGGAGCCGCGCTACAGGGAGTATCTGCCGATCCTGCGCAAAGCCGGCTTTGAGGAGATCGCCGTCCGGGAGCTGGCATATTACGTTGCGATCACTGCAGCGTCGCATCGCATCAATACGCCGCTCGCCGTACCGCCGGACATGGTGGAGCGCCTTGCTTCTCCGACCTGGCTTCCGATCATGCGGCCCTTCTACAAGCTCCTGGCGAAATGGACGTTGCGCACTCGTCCACTGTCCGAAAGCCACGGCGCACGTCGGGCGAACAGGCCGTTCGCGCGGATTGTCCAAGCGCTTAAGGGCTCCCCGGCCGAAATCGAGCTCAGGGCACTCATCGACGAAGCGCTCGCATCCGCCCACACAAGCCCTCGCATCAAGGGGCTTGTCTACAGCGTGGTGGCTCGAACGATCGGCGCTCCATACGCCGAAGCGGAAGGTCGCGCCCTGCTTGCCGCCTGCGGCGTGGACGAGGAGGCAATAGCCGGTGTGCTGGATCACCTGAGACATCCGGCCTTCGAAGACACCGAGTTGGCGATTGCCGGCTATGCGCGCGACACGGTTCGCTATCAGGTTCCCAAGCTGCAGAAGACCCTGCGCCAACTGGCCCCGGGGATGCCCAGAAAGGTGATCATCGACATTGTCGGGCAGGCCGCCTTTGCCAACAGTATTGCCCGGATGAGCATGCTCGTGGATCAGGCCTGAGCGATGAGCTGGTCGGTTCTTCTGATCCTCGCACTGACGGTGCTGCTCATCACCCTTTCGCTGCTCTGGTGCTTTGCTGTGAAAAGCAACAGAAGGCTGCGCACCGAGCTGGGCGCAGCATATGATTCGGCGGAGGCGCTCCAGCACTCGTTCAACCGCTTCGCTCCGTGGCAGCTGGTCGATGAGCTGGCGGAAGGTGGCACAATCCCGGAAGCTGCCGAACGCACGATCACGGTCCTTTTCACCGATATCCGCGACTTCACGAGGCTGTGCGAACCGCTGTCACCCGCAGGCACGATCACCCTGCTGAACCGATATTACGCCCTGGTCAGCGATGCCATCAGCAAGAACCGCGGCCATGTCTCGAAATTCATGGGCGATGGCGTGCTCGCTGTATTCGGCGCGCTCGACCACAATCCCTGGCAGGCCGACGACGCCGTCCACGCCGCACTGACCATCGTAAGGAACGCGCGCAATCTCGACCTCTCAGATATCGGCAATCTCGACTGCAAGTTGCGGCCCTGCGTCGGCGTTCACACCGGACGCGCCGTCGCCGGTGTTACCGGGTCCGGCGACCTGCTCGAATTCACCGTCCTCGGCAACACCGTCAACGTGGCGGCACGGGTCGAGACGCTGACCCGGGCGCTTGATGTCGATATCCTGGTGACGGAGGACGTCCAGCGTAGGCTCGATCCCAGCTTTGTGACGCAGTCACACCCGCCCCAGGCCGTGAAGGGCATCACCAGACCCGTCCGAACCTTTTCCGTGACGGGCTATTCCGGGAAGCGCATTGCCTGTTAGAAAGAGCCGTAGCCAAGAAGTGCACCGCCCCAGCGGATCATTCGCGACCGTGCCCGATTTCGACGAAAGCCGCCCGTTCATTCCCGTCCACATCGCCGTCCTGACGGTGTCGGATTCGCGCACGCTGGCCGACGACAGGTCGGGCGACACGCTCGCCGCCCGTATCGCCGAGGCCGGCCACATCCTCGCGCACCGCAGGATCGTGCGCGACGAGGTGGACGACATCCGCGCCATCGTGATGGACTGGATGGCCGACGAGGGCGTCGACGTCATCGTCACCACCGGCGGCACCGGCTTCACCGGCCGCGACGTGACGCCGGAGGCGCTGGAGCCCATCTTCGAGAAGCGCATGGACGGCTTCTCCGAGGTCTTCCACCGCATCTCCTACGACAAGATCGGCACCTCCACGGTGCAGTCGCGCGCCACCGGCGGCGTCGCCGGCGCCACCTTCATCTTCGTGCTGCCCGGCTCGCCCGGCGCCTGCCGCGACGCCTGGGACGGCATCCTCAAGCCGCAGCTCGACTACCGCCACATGCCCTGCAACTTCGTGGAGATCATGTCGCGCCTCGACGAGCACCTGAAGCGCGGCAAGGCACAGGCAAAGACATGAGTGGCGGTGCCGTGGCTCGACCGCGATGTGGTCCGATGAAGCTCTATTATTCCCAGACCTCGCCCTATGCGCGGATTGCACGGGTTGCCGCCATCGAGAGCGGGCTCGCGTCCGCGATCGAGTACGTTCAGGTCCGTAACAGGGACCCGCAGAGCCCACTTCTTCGCCACAGCCCCGTCTGTCGCGTTCCGACACTGGTCGCCGGCAGCCTGGTCCTCGCAGAAGCGCGGAACATATGTGCTTACTTGGACAGCCTGACCGGCACAGCTCGCCTCTTTCCCTACGAGGGGCATCGCTTCTGGGAGAACGTCGGATTCGAAAGCATGGTCATAGGCTCACTTGACGGCATCGCGACCTGGATACGGGAAAACCGCCGCGAGGAACACGAGCGCTCCGAGTTCATCCTGAAGACCGAAAGGGCACGCGCCGATCGATGTCTGGACCATTTCGAAGCCTCGATGGAATCAGCAACAGAGAGGGAATTGCTGCAGCCTGGGATCTTCTGCGGAATTGCCCTGGCGTGCGCCCTTGCCATCATGGACCTCAACCGGCTGATTGAGGGTTGGGCCGTCCCACGCCCGAACCTTGCGAGATGGTATCGCGACTATACCGAACGCCCTTCCATGTGCGCCACCTCCCCATGCCGCGCCTCGACGAGCATCTGAAGCGCGGCGGCGAAGCGAAGGCATGATGCCGGGAGGCGCTCGATCCGTCGGTGCCCTGCGGTCAGAACAGCCCCGCTCCCTCGAGCTTCGGCGGAGGAGGAGGCGCGGCCGACGGACCCGGCACGGTGTGGGCGAGCTGCAGATAGTCCCACATGTACTCGCCGTAGAACTTCCCGCTGTCGTCCTTATGCCCCTGCTTGAACTTCTTTGAGAAGTTCACGCTCCCTCTATTGTAGGCGATGGCGACATAGACCATCTCCTCGTCGTTCAGCGTGGTCTTGTCGGCGCCGTAGGCGCGCTTCCGCGCGGCGTCGAGCTCCTTCACGCAGAGCTCCAGGCAGACGTCGAAGTCATGCCAACCCTTCTGCAGGAAGTGGCTGGGGTGCGTCATGAAATGCTGCAGGTCGTACTGGAAGATGCCGAAGCCGTGACAGAACTTGTTCGGGTTTGACGCCGCTCCGCCGTAGCCCGGCACGTGGGCCGACATGGCCAGCAATGCCTCGCGCGCAATGTCGAACATCCGCGCGCCATCCGGAACGGCGACGAGCGCGGCCCTGTTCTTCGGAAACGCCGAGCGGTTCGGGGTATCGAGGGTGTCGCCGACGCACAGCTTGAGTACCTCGGAGACCGGCATCGTCTTATAGAGCCTGCTCCAGATGTAGTAGGTCTCCTGCGTGGCGATCGCCGTCAGCATGTCGAGGCTGTAGGGCGTGCCGGCGAGCCGCACGACGATCTTCGGCCCGAACTCGCGCTTGAACCAGCCATTCCGTCGCTGAGTGCACTCATCTTCTCCTCCCCTGCCAGGTGCCGAGCGGACGCAACTCTGGCGTCTCACCGCCTCCAACTCTGTGGCGAAAGCCACAGTCGGTTGCACTCCGCCGCACTGGATGCGGATCGCCGCATCGCCTACTATGAAAGGGAGCGTCGTCCGGCTTGCGGCGAAACGGGCCTGCCGGGGCGAGCACGCACCTTAATGCCGCAAACCTGGCCTCGCCCATTGTGGGTTGTCGGCAGCGAGGAGCCTTGCCATGCATGTTGCGGATATCCTGAGGGCGAAGGGAACGGCCGTCGTCACGGTCCGCCCCGGCCTCACCATCGATCACCTCGCCCAGCGTCTCCGGGCGGAACGCATCGGGGCCGCAATCGTCAGCGAGGACGGCGCGTCCGTCGACGGCATCGTGTCGGAGCGCGACATCGTGGGCGCGCTCGCCACGCACGGCACGCACACCGTCGCGATGACCGTCGGCGAGCTGATGACGAAGGCCGTCGTGACCTGCTCGCCGGACGACACCATCTCGCAGGTGGCCAAGCTGATGACCAACCGGCGCATCCGTCACGTCCCGGTGATGGACGGCGGCAGGCTCGCCGGCATCGTCAGCGTCGGTGACGTGGTGAAGCACCGGATGGACGAGCTGGAGCTGGAGGCCAACGTCATGCGCGATTACGCGGTGGCCCGGCACTAGTGCGCCTGGAGGCCGCGGGATTCTTTGAGGCCGATCAAGTACTCCGGCGCCTTCAGTGCTATGCTTCGACCATAGGTGTTTACGCATGTCCGCTTCCGCATTCCCCCTTCTGACACGCCGCACCGTGTTGGCCGGCGGCGCCGGCCTTGCCGCCGCGGCGGCTTTCCCCTGGACGCGCAGCGCGCTTGCCCGTCCCCTCACCGAGGTCACCCTTGTCGCGGACCGCACCATCCAGAGCCTCAACGGGCCGCAATACCCCGACACGCCGGTCTGGTGCTTCGGCGGCACGGTCCCCGGCCCGGAGATCCGCGTGCCGAAAGGCGGCCGCCTCCGCGTCCTCGCCGAGAACCGGCTCGACGAGGACACCACGATCCACTGGCACGGCGTGCGCGTCCCTATTGAGATGGACGGCGTCCCGCACCTGACGCAGGAGCCGATCGCCCCCGGCGGCACCTTCGTCTACGCGTTCGACTGCCCCGACGCCGGCACCTTCTGGTACCATCCGCATCTTCGCAGCTTCGAGCAGGTCGGCCGAGGCCTCTACGGCGCGCTGATCGTGGAGGAGCCCGAGGATGAAGCCGCGCTGCTTCAGGCGGACCGCGAGCTCGTCTGGGTGCTCGACGACTGGCGGCTCAACGCGGACGGGACGATCTCCGACGATTTCGGCAACCTGCACGACATCGCGCATGCCGGACGCCTCGGCAACACCGCGACGCTGAACGGAGGCTCCCCGGAAGAGATTGCCGTCAGCGCCGGCGAGCGCATCCGGCTGAGGCTCGTCAACGCGGCCAACGCCCGCATCTTCGGACTGAGGTTCGAGGGCCACGCGCCGCTCGTCGTCGCCATCGACGGGCAGCCGGTGGAGCCGCACGTGCCGGCCGACGACCGGGTCGTGCTGGCGCCGGCGATGCGGATGGACGTCGTCATCGACATGACAAGCGCACCCGGCGGGCGCTTCCGCGTCGTCGACGACTACTACCCGCGAACCGCCTATCGTCTCACCGATCTCGCCTATGCTTCCGAGCCGCTGCGCGAGACGAAGCTGCCGCCTCCCGCCATGCTTCCGGCCAATCCCCTGGCGGAGCCCGACATGCCCTCGGCCGAGCGCCACGAGATCCTGCTCGGCGGCGGCATGATGGGCAACTTGATGTCGGCGATGGTGAACGGGCGCGAGGTCGACATGCGCACGATGGTCCAGAGCGGCGTCGCCTGGGCGATCAACGGCGTCGCCGCCACCGGGCACGTGCACGACCCGATGCTGACGCTGGAGCGCGACCGCTCATTCGTCCTGTCGCTCGTCAACGACACGGCCTGGCCGCACCCGATGCACCTGCACGGCCACTCCTTCCGCGTCGTCGCCCGCAACGGCGAGCCGACGCGGCTGAAGGAATGGCAGGACACGGTGCTCGTCCCGCCGCGCGAGAGCGCCGACATCGCCTTCGTCGCCGACAATCCCGGCGACTGGATGTTCCACTGCCACATCCTGGAGCATCAGGCCGGCGGCATGACGGGCGTCATCCGCGTGGCGTAGAAAGCGCCGTCACGCGCCGGACCGTCCATCAGGCTCCGAAGCTGGGGATCGGCAGCGCGATGTTGCCGATCGCGCCGCTGATGGCCTTCCACAGCACGTTCACCACGGCGTTCCAGGCCTTCTCGATGGTGAGCAGCGCCAGGCCCTGCAGCACCTTGACGAAATTCTCCGCGATGCGCGCGAGGTCCCTCAGAAAGAAATCGCGCAGACCGTCGCTGAGCTCGCCCTTCGCGGTTCCTTCGGCGATCCAGGCCGCCTGCTTGGCCATCTGCTCGACCTGCGTCTGCGAAAACCCCGTCACCAGGGTGATGTCCTTCTGCAGGACGCCGCTCACGGCATCCTTGATGTCGGTCGCCAACTGTCCGAGGTCGAAGGGATGAGGCATGGCAAACCCCCTTACCGCTGAAGCGCCTTTTCGTAGGTCAGCGCCTGCTGCATCGAGAGTGAGAAGCTGCGCTTGAAGCCGTCGACAACGAATGGCGTCAGACCGGCGGCGCGATCCGTATCGCGCATCTGGGTGATCGCCTCGCTCGCAGTGGCGAGCACGTCCGGCGTCGGCGAATCCAGCGTTGGAATGGCATTGGCGCTACGCCCGCGCAGGAACAGCGCGCCCGACGCGCTCGGCCGCGCCTGCGCGCTGAGCCGCAGCGCCTCGAGCTTGCCGATGATCCTGTTGTAGGTGTCCTCTCGCCTGTTGAACGTGCCCCGGCCGACGCCCGCTGAGACGCCTGCGAAGAGCGCCATCGTCTCTTCGTTCGCCGCTTCCAGCCCGTTGACGATGGAGGGATCGTAACCCGGCGCAAGCTGGACCGCGCAGCCGGTAAGCGCCATCGCAACGAGAAGGGGAAGGGCGAGCCGACAGGCCCGTCCCGTCCCGGCAAGCGCACGGGCAAACCAGACTGTCAGCGCGCCGGGCATTGACGCCGCCTCCCCCGGTCCGATGGACGCGCACGGGCGGCCACGGACCTTACAGACGCAATATCGCGAGGCTATCCCCTCGCCCGGAGAAGCGCAATCCCTGATGGAGGCGTGGGGACGCGTGGGGAGCGCGTCGGCCTCAAGCGCGCTTGCGCTCGTCCTTGAAGTACAGCTCGGAGATCTCCGCCATGCAGCGCGGCGGGCTGAAGAAATAGCCCTGGATCTCCTTGTAGCCCTCCGCGCAGATGCGCTCCAGCTGCTCTTTCGTCTCCACGCCTTCGGCCGTCGTGATCATGCCGAGGCTGCTGCCGAGCTTGGCGACGGCGCGCAGGATGGCGACGGAGCCCTCCGCGTCCGGCAGGCTGGAGACGAAGGAGCGGTCGATCTTGATCTTGTCGAAGGGGAAGCTGCGCAGGTAGCTGAGCGACGAGTAGCCGGTGCCGAAGTCGTCCATGGCGATCTTCACGCCGATCGCTCTGAGCTGGTGTAGCGTCTGCAGCGTGGCGATGCTGTCCTGCAGGAGCACGGATTCGGTGATCTCCAGCTCCAGCCGCGCCGGCCGCAGCCCGGTCGCGGCGAGCGCGTTGACCACCGTGGAGACGACATTGCCGCTCTTGAACTGCACGGGCGAGAGGTTGACGGCGACCATGTAGTCGGAAGGCCAGGCCGCCGCGTCGGAGCAGGCCTTGCGCAGGACCCATTCGCCGAGCGTCACGATCAGGCCGGTCTCCTCGGCGGCGGGCACGAACTCGTCGGGCGGCACCAGTCCGCGCTCGGGGTGATTCCAGCGCACCAGCGCCTCGAAGCCGATGACGCCCTGCGAGCGTGCGTTGACCACGGGCTGGTAGAAGACCTCGAACTGGTCTTCATCGAGCCCCTTCCTGAGATCGAGCTCCATCTGTCGGCGCGCCTGCATGCGCGCATCCATCTCCGGCTCGAAGAAGCGGAAGACGCCGCGCCCGTCGGCCTTGGCGCCGTAAAGCGCCATGTCGGCGCTCTTGATGAGCGTCTCCGCGTCGGCGCCGTCGGCCGGCGCGACCGCGATGCCGATGCTGGAGCCGATGATGACGTGATGGCCGTTGAGGTCGTAGGGCTGGCGCACGGCCTCGCAGATGCGATGGGCGAGCGCGCTCGCGTCGCTCGGCAGGTTGTGCGCCTTCTGGATGATGGCGAACTCGTCGCCGCCGAAGCGCGCCACCGTGTCGCCCTCGCGCACGCAGGCGCGCAAACGCTGCGCGACGGCCTTCAGGAGCGCGTCGCCGGTCGGGTGGCCGAGCGTGTCGTTGACGGCCTTGAAGCGGTCGAGGTCGAGGCAGAGCACCGCGAAGCGGCCGTCTTTCTCGTCGTCCAGCGCCTCCGCGATGCGCTCGGCGAGCAGGTGCCGGTTGGGCAGGTCGGTGAGCGAATCGTGGCTGGCCATGTGCGCGACCTTCGCCTGGATGCGCTGCAGCTCGGTGATGTCCTCGTGCGTCGCCACCCAGGCGCCGTCCGGCAGCGGACGGTGGGCGATGGCCACGATGCGCCCGTCCTTCAGTTCCTGGAGCTTGGTGGAAGGCATGCGTTCCTCCACTGCCGCGAGCCGCTCCTCCACGTAGCTCTCCGGCCTGGGACCGGAATAATTGCCGGAGCGGATGCGCTCTTCCACGATCGCCCGGAACGGCGTGCCGGGATGCGCCAGCTCCAGCGGCAGGTCGTACATCTCCACGTAGCGCCGGTTGCAGACGATGAGGTTCTTGTCGCCGTCGAACAGGCAGAGGCCCTGCGACATGTTCTCCAGCGCGATGTCGAGCCGCTGGTTCTGGCGCGTCAGCTCCTCGTCGCGCTTCCTGAGCTCCTTCTGCGCCCGCAGCCGCTCGCGCACCAGGCGCCCCACGACGAGGAGACCGATGGCGCAGGCCGCGAGCACGATGATTGCGGTGATGGCCGACAGCTCGTGCAGCGCCCGGCTGACCAGCGCGCTGGTGCGCACCTGGTTGACGTCGGTGCGGATGGCGCCGGCGGGCGCCCCGTCGCGCACGAGCGAGAGGAACACCGCCGAGCGGCCTTCCTCGCCGCCTTCCCGCCACACGGCCGCCGGCGCGGACAGGACAGAGGTCAGCGCCCCGCTATCGGCCGGCGCGCCGGCTGCGTGGTCCGCCAGCGTGCCGCCGCTGGCGATGACCTCGCCCGACGGACCGTAGAGGGCCCAGCCCTCGATCGACGTGAAATGGCGGTCGCGGCGAAACGCCCGCATCTCGAAATCGCTGACGATCGCGCTCGCCGCGCTCGCCGCGGCCGCGCGGCCGCCCTCGCCGGGACGCGTCGACGGCTCGTGCTCGGGCATGTCGTCGTGGAAGACGTCGGCCTCCAGGCCGAACCGCCCGGCCACGTGGTCGGCCCAATGGTGAACCACCTGCTCGGCGTCGCTGCGCAGAAGGCTCTTCGACACCGCCCGTTGCGCCAGCTCGACCGACGCATAGGCGCCGGCGGCGAGCATGGCCGCGGCGGCCGCATATGTTGCGAGCTTGTTCCAGTTTCTCACGGCGTCCACCCAAAGTCCCCCAGGACCGAGGTAGCCGCAATTAGATTACGAATCGGTTCACGGCAGGGTTGAAAGCCGGCAGGGCGAGGACGCCTTGGC
>CAZMJQ010000361.1:0-2907 GCA_964566475.1 uncultured Propylenella sp.
TTGTCGCTGTCCTCTTCGGCCGCGGCGGAAACGCCGAGCAGGATATCGGCCGGCAGCACGCCGTTGGCGACCTTCAGCATGCGCGATTCGGGCCGTCGGTCCTCGGCGATCGCCTTCTCGACCTTTGCAAGGCCCGCCTCGTCCACGAGGTCGGACTTGGAGATCACGATGAGGTCGGCGCAGCGGAGCTGGTCCTCGAACAGCTCCTCCACCGGGTCGTCGTGGTCGAGCGACAGGTCCTTGGCCCGCTGCTCGGCGAGCTTCGCCTCGTCGGAGGCGACGCGGCCGTCTGCCACCGCGGACGCGTCCACGACCGTCACCACCCCGTCCACTGTGACGCGGCTCTTCACGGCCGGCCACGCGAACGCCTTCACGAGCGGCTGCGGAAGCGCCAGCCCGGACGTCTCGATGACGATGTGATCGGGCCGGTCAGGGCGCGACAGAATCGCCTCCATGGCCGGCAGAAAATCGTCGGCCACCGTGCAGCAGATGCAGCCGTTGGCGAGCTCCACGATGTCGTCCGTGCCGCACGCCTTGCTGCCGCAATCGGACAGCAGCCCTCCGTCGAAGCCGACATCGCCGAACTCGTTGACGATGAGCGCGATCCGGCGCCCGCCGGCGTTCATGAGAAGATGGCGGATCAGCGTGGTCTTTCCCGCGCCGAGGAATCCGGTGACGATGGTGGCGGGGATGCGTCCGAGAAGCGGCTTCCCTTCCACGCTCACTTCGACGGCGCCTTCAGGTCGAGCGGCAGGCCGGCCGCTATGAAAACGACACGGTCGGCGATCGCCGCGACGGCCTGGTTGAGGCGCCCCTGCGCATCGCGGAACTTCCGCCCGAGCGGCGTGTCCGGCACGATGCCGAGGCCGACCTCGTTCGACACGAAGACGACCAGGCCAGGCAGGCGCTTCGCCGCGTCGCAGAGCGCCTGGCCGCGGAGCTCCGTGTCGGCGCCCGCCAGGATGATGTTGGTGAGCCAGAGCGTGAGGCAGTCGACGACCAACGCCTTCCCCGCGCCCGCCTCCGAAGTCAGCGTATATTCGAGCTGCTCGGGCGACTCGATCGTGTGCCAGCCGGCGTCGCGGCGCAGGCGATGCTCCTTGAGGCGCGCCCGCATCTCCGGGTCGCCCGGCCTCGCCGTCGCGACGTAGACGCGGTCGAGGCCGCTCTCCGTCGCGAGCCGTTCGGAGAAAGTGCTCTTGCCGGAGCGCGCTCCGCCGAGCACGAGGACCATGCCGCTTTTCATGCTTGCCCCGTCATTCTTGCCTCGAGAGCCGGTCGTAGGCCGCGCCCGATGCTGCGCCGAGCAACGCCCAGAAGACCGCGGTCACGGCCAGCGAGGCGGCGGCGAAATGCCCGGCAAGCTCGGCCGGCGCGGTGCTGGCGTAGGCCTCCGGGTGCGGAGCGCCTACGATGTGCGGCAGCGCGATCAGGACCACGCCCCCGATGCGGAGGGCAGCGGAGCGCGTCAGGAGCAGCGCTGCCAGCCCGGCCGCCGTCGCTACGGCGGTGAACGCCCACCAGACCTGCCGGGTCTCAAGCGCCGCAGCGCCGCTTCCCGGGATCTCGGGCGGCAGGCCAAGCGCCGGCGCAAGCGCGACCGCGGCGAAACCCGCCGCTCCGAACGAGAGCCCTGAGCGCCAGGTGATGCCCACCCCGGAGATCGCCATGGCGCCAAGAAGGACGAGCGAGAAGCCCACGCCGATGACCGTGGTGGCAAGCGAGGTGTAAAGGGTCCGCTCGATGCCGTCGCCCGGCGCCCATTCCTCCGCATCGGCCTCGCCATGCGTCGACATGGCTATGCCGAGCTCCTCGTGCGGGGCCGAGGCGGAATGGTCGTGCGGCGCCGCGCCGCCTTCGTACCGCTCGGCTTCGATGATGATGGGGGTCGTGGTCACGTGCTGCAGCGCGGCCGTGACGAGACCTGCCGCCACGCCCGCGGCGGCGGCACTCAGGATCAGGTTCTTGAGCAATGCCGGCCTCAGTGGCAGGGAAGGCCGAAGGCGTGGCGCGTATCGTGCGTGGCGTTGTGGATCGCCGCGGGGCTGGCGAAGCCGGCGCCGAACACGACGAGCAAGCCAAGCGCGAGCGCCAGGAGCGCGGGCCATCTGGCGGATTGCCCAGCCGCTGCGATCGAAGTTGTCGTTGAAGCTGCGTTCATAAGACCTCCTTGCCGTCCCTCCGACGGCCGGTTCGAGCTCGGCGCCCGGCTGGTCTCCTGGCTCGCGGGTCGGTGCCCTCGCCGCGCCTTCCCGTTTCCGGTGGCCATGCTGCGGGTGGGCTCGCCGCTTACAGTTGCGGGGGCAGCTGCGGCATTGGAACCCCGGCTTGGGTCGTTCCGCACCGCATTCCCATTTCATCCCCAGGCGCGTTTTTCGCGCCGACGGGGAACCAGAGCGATTCCATTGTCACGGAAAGCGGCGCGCCGTGCAAGCGGCTATCGGCTCGCGCCCCCGTTCGGCCTGTGGTTGTTGTTGCCGTTGGCCCTGATGTGCAGCTTCGCCGCGGTCTCGGGGTATTTGCGGGCGAACCATACCGCGGCGCGCCGTCTCCAGCGGCGCACACGCGGCAGGTCGATGGAGAGGATGAGGAGCCCGACCGGGATCATCCAGAACCCGAGGATCGGCAGGAAGCCCAGAAACCCGAGGAAGACGAGAAGGCCGCCGATAACGATCCTGAGCAGGCGCGAGCGCGGCAGCGGCAGCCTGTAGGACCCGATCCGGACCGACTCGTTCCGGAGCAATCCGGGGTCCTTGGAGTCTTGCACCATGGCCATCCTGGACGTCGCCTCGCTGAGCCGGTTGAGCGTACCGCGACAGCGCGACTGCGACGGCCCGACCCAAATGGCCCGGCAGCCTTGCAATAGCAAGCCTCCCTGCAATATATGGCCCAGTCTGATCCCCGGTA
>CAZMJQ010000362.1:0-5540 GCA_964566475.1 uncultured Propylenella sp.
GCACTCGACGTCACCGTGCAGAAGCAGATCCTGCGGCTTATCGCCGAGATGCAGGCGCGCCACGGCACGGCGCTGCTTTTCGTGACGCACGACCTCGGCGTGGTCGCCAAGATCTGCCAGAAGGTGACCGTGCTCTTCGGCGGCTCGGTGGTGGAGGATACGGACGCGCGAACGCTCTTCGCCGCGCCGAGTCATCCCTACTCGGCGGCGCTGATCGCCGCCACGCCCCGCTACGACCGGCCGGAGGAGTCGCTGGTGCCGGTTCCTGCCGAGGTGATCGAGGCGACGTGGCGCGAGATCCGCGCGGCCGATGCGATGGAGGCACGGCCATGAGGGCAAGGCACGGCCCAACCCTCTCCCAAAGGGAGAGGGTGCCCGCGAAGCGGGCGGGTGAGGGGTTACGGTGTCGAGGTTTGTCGTCCCGTATGCGCAGTATCCCCTCATCCGGCTGCTTCGCAGCCACCTTCTCCCCATGGGAGAAGGTTCGCGCGTGCCGCTGCCACTCCGGACGGAGGCACCGATGACCGCCCCCCTCTTCCGCGTCGAGGGGCTCTCCGTCGCCCTCCCCGATCCGAACCGGAAGCCGCTGTTCGGCCGGCGCCCGCTGGTCCCCATCCTCAACGGCGTGAGCTTCGAGATTGCCGAGGGCACGGTCGTCGGCGTGGTGGGGGAGTCCGGGTCCGGCAAGACCACGCTCGGGCGGACGCTGGTGCGCCTGATCGAGCCTGCGGCCGGTGCGATCCGCTTCGCCGGGGAGGACATCACGCATCGCGACGAGGCGGCGCTCAGACCGCTCCGCCGCGACCTGCAGGTGATCTTCCAGGACCCGCTTTCCTCGCTGAACCCACGGCTGACGGTCGGCACGACCATCGCTCGCCCTCTCCTCTTCCACGGCGTGGCGAAATCCGCGCGCGAGGCGCGGAGCCTCGCGGCGGAGGCGCTCGAGACCGTCGGCCTCCAGGCGGCCTTCGCCGCGCGCTATCCGCACGAGCTGTCCGGCGGTCAGCGCCAGCGCGTGGGCATCGCCCGCGCCATCGCTGCGCGTCCCCGCTTCGTGCTCGCCGACGAGATCGTCTCCGGCCTCGACGTCTCCAGCCAGGCGCAGATCCTGCGCCTGCTGGAGCGTCTCAAGGCGGAGCTCGGCCTGACGGTGCTCTTCATCAGCCACGACCTCTCGGTCGTGCGGCGGTTGTGCGACCGGGTGATGGTGATGCGCCGCGGCGAGATCCTCGAGAACCGCCCGACCGGACCGCTCTTCGACGCGCCGGAGCACCCCTACACGGCTGAGCTCAAGGCGGCGATCCCGTTGCCGGAGATCGAGCCCGGCTGGCTCGGCGCGACCTGAAGTGGTCGAGCGGCGGTCTATCAGCTTGTCGCCGCATGGCGGTTTGTTTAGACATAAAGCAATTCGCGTGTGCGGCGGGACTGTGACGCGCGTGCCAAACGTCGCGACGGCCGCCCAGGGAGGAAGAAAGAGTCCGTGAGCGACGATCCCGGAGCCGACCTGATCGACACGGAACCTTCCCGCCCCCACCTCGACGCGGAATCGAAGGTGTCGGAGCGGCCGCAGGACCATGCCACGGAGCTCAGGCTGTGGTTGCGGCTGCTGGCCTGCACGAACCTCATAGAAGTGGAGGTGCGCCAGCGCCTGCGCGAGCGCTTCCAGACCACGCTTCCGCGTTTCGACCTCTTGGCGCAGCTGGAGCGCGTCGAGGACGGCCTGCTGCTCGGCGAGCTGTCGCGCCGCATGATGGTGTCGAACGGCAACGTCACCGGGCTTGTCGAGCGCCTGGCGCAGGCCGGGCTGATCGAGCGCAACGTCTCGGAGGCCGATCGCCGTGCCGTCCGCGTGCGGCTGACAGCCAAGGGACGCAAGACCTTCGCCGAGATGGCGGCCGCGCATGGGGAGTGGATCAGCGAGCTCTTCGGTCGGATGAGCGAGGATGAGCAGAAGACGCTGTGGTCGCGTCTCGGCGACCTGAAGGCCTCGGTCCTGCATGCGGCGCGTCAGCGCGGACACTGAGCCTACTGCAACAACCTCTCGATGTGTCCTCCCGGAAAGCGCGAAGCGCTTGTCCGGGACCCGAATCCACTTCGGGGAAACGACCCGCGAAATTCTCGACTTGTCATCCCGGCCGAGCGGAGCGAGGGCCGGGACCCCTATCCCCTGAACTCAGATCGTGCAGGGGTTATGGGTCCCGGACTGGCGCTGGCGCGCCATCCGGGATGACAAAGGAGAGGGAGTGAGGCTCGCTGCAAACTACCGCTTCGGCCTCGGCCGGCGTCGGGCCGGTGCGGGGCGGGGGTCGGAGAGTGCGGCCCGATAGGCCGCCGCGGCGGCGCCGAAATACTCGCCCGCGGCCGAGATGTCGTTGGCGACAACGCTCATGACGTAGCCGTCGGCGATGCGCGCCGCGGCCGACTTCGCATCCATCGTGAAGATGCCGCACGGCGTGCCGGCCTTGCGGCAGGCGTCGAGCGTCCGCTGGCACGCCTTGGCGTGCGCCTCCGAGCCGGGCGCCGTGCCGAGCGACAGCGCCAGGTCGCCGGTGCCGATGAAGACGAAGTCGACGTTCTCCGCCGCGGCGATCGCCCGGGCGTTCGCCACGCCCTTCCTCGTCTCCACCATGACGCCGACCGTGATCGCCTCGCCGGCGGCGCCGAGATAGCCGCCAAAGTCGCGGAGCGGCCGGACGCCGCCGCCGGATCGGTGGCCCCTCGGCGGGTAGTGGCAGGCGGCAGCCGCGTCGCGCGCCTGCCTGGCGCTCTCGACGAGCGGGACGATCACGCCCTCCGCGCCGGCATCGAGCGCGCGGCCGATCGCGCCCGGCGTGTCGTCCTCCACGCGCACGAGCGCCGGGACGGAGGCCGGTATGAGCCCGAGCGCGCCCTCCAGCGACGTGCGGTCGAAGAGCCCGTGCTGCATGTCGATGACGATCGCCTCCGCGCCGGTGTGGAGCGCGATCTCGATCATGGCGAGGTTGCCGAGCGCGAACCAGTAGACGCCGAGCGGCGGCCCGTCCGTCAGTCGGCGTTTCAGCGTCGGATTCTTCGGGTCGAACATTCTTTGGCCTCCCTACCCTCTCGTCGCGCTTTCCCGCAGCCCGGCTTCGCGCAGAAGGGGAAACACCTCGGCGATGAAGAACGGCATCTCGTCGGTGTAGTTCAGGAACGACAGCGCCGCGCCGGACCAGCCCTCCGCCGCGATGCGCGCGATCTCCTCCGCGATCCTCTCAGGCGTCCCGACCAGCGGATAGGTGCCCGCGCCGCCGGCGAAGCGCTGGCGATATTCCGTGTACGCGCGCTCGTCGTGCGAGGCGGAGAACTGCTTCTTGCCGGCCATGTGGTTGTCGACCGCCTCTTGGTCGGCCTCGGTGAGCGCATAGCGGTCGTAGGCGTCCTCGGCTTCCGCCTGCGTCTTGCGGCACACCACATGGCAGACCGTGTAGGCTCCGACATCGCGCCCGGCGGCGCTGGCGCGGGTGCGGATGTCCTCGAGGTGGCGACGGCCGTCTGCGATGTCGGTGAAGGTGGAGAAGAGGAAGTCGCAGTGCCGCGCGGCGAAGTCGCGGCCCGGTGCGCCGAAGGCGGCGTTCATGGTGACGGGACGCGGCTTCTGGATGCTCGCCGGCTTCGAGACGACGCCCTTCAGCTTGTAGTACGCCCCGTCAGAGTCGAACGGCTCGTCCGCGGCATAGGCGCGCTCCACGATCGCGATCCACTCCGCCGCGCGGTCGTACCCCCGCTCGTCCGGCGTCGTGCCGAACATGGCGAACTCGGTCGGATTCCAGCCGCACACGATGTTGAGCCCGGCGCGGCCTCCGGAAATGTGATCGACGGTCGCCAGCGCCTTGGCGGCGTAGATCGGGTGGACGAGCGGCACGTGGACGGTGGAGAAGATCGCCATGCGGGAGGTGATCGCCGCCAGGCCGGCCGCCCAGGTGAACGTCTCGAACGACCACTCGCGCGCCCGCGTCCTGCCGCCGAAGCCGGCCCAGCGCGCGATCGGCAGGAAGAAGTCGAAACCGCCCTCGTCGGCGATCCGGGCTGCCGCCACGTTATCGGCCCAGGTCGCCTTCCAGCGCTCCGGGACGGTCGTGAGCGCCAGGCCGCCATCGGCGTTGGCGGAGAACACCCCGAGCTTGAACCGGGCCGCGCTTTTGAGAGGGTGGGTCATCCTGGAGGCATCCAAAGCGCTTCGTGGCCTGCCATAACCCTTCAAGCTTGAAATGAATACGGGTTTCGTGGAATGTCGCGGCAACATGCCCGTCCTCGACAGAACCCGACCGCCCGTCGCCGCCGACCACATCCGCTCTCAGATCAGGGATCTGGAGACTGAGAACATCGCCGAGCTGGCGGTGCGCGCCAAGGCGATGACCGATGTGATCACCCTCTGGTACGGCGAGGGCGACCTGGTCACGCCCGCCTTCATCCGCGACGCGGCGAAGGCCTCGCTCGACGCCGGCCACACCTTCTACGTGCCCGACATGCGCGGCCTGCCGGCACTGACGGAGGCGCTCTCCGCCTACCTGACGCGGCTGCACGGGAAGGACATACCGGTTGAGCGCTCGACCGTTGCGCCGGGGGGCATGCAGGCGGTCTTCCTGGCGCTGGAAATGCTGGTCGATGCAGGCAGCAACGTCGTCTATGTCGAGCCGCAATGGCCGAACATCCGCCACGCGATCCACATCGCCGGCGGCGAGCCGCGGCCGGTGGCGCTCGACTACGTCGACGGCGGCTGGCGCCTCGACCTCGACAAGCTCTTCGACGCCTGCGACGCGCGCACCCGCGCCATCATGTTCTCCACGCCCTCCAACCCGCTCGGCTGGACCGCCACAAGCGAGGAGTTGCAGGCGCTGATCGATTTCAGCCGCCGCACCGGCATCTGGATCATCTCCGACGAGCTCTACAACCGCCTGGCGTTCGATGTCGACCGCGCGCCCTCGGTGCTGCAGCTGGCCGAGCCTGAGGACCTGGCGATCAGCGTCAACGGCTTCTCCAAGGCCTGGGCGATGACCGGATGGCGTGCGGGATGGCTCACGCATCCGCCTTCCGTCGCCAAGGCGCTGGGCGCCATGACGCAGTACATGAACAGCGGCACGGCAGCCTTCGTGCAGGCCGGCGCCCGCGCCGCGATCGTCGACGGCGAGCCCTTCGTCAAGGAGGTGCGGGAGCGCTGCCGCGTCGGCGTCGACGCCGCCTATGATGCCCTCTCCGCGACAAACAGCGTCGTCCTGCCGGAGAAGCCCAAGGGCGGCATGTACATCGTGTTTTCGATCGCGGGCGAAGAGGATTCGACCGCCGCCTGCCGCCACATCCTGGAGGAGGCGCATGTGGGGCTCGCGCCGGGCTGGCTCTTCGGCAAATCCTCGAACAGCTTCCTGCGCATGTGCGTCTGCCGCGACACGGAGCAGGTCACCGAGGCCTGCCGCCGTATCGTCAAGGCGCTCGGCGGGGCAACCGGCGCGGCGGGAACCGCTCGCGCGACGGCTCATCCGCAACAGCGGGTCGGCCTTTCGTAGGGGAGAGAAGCAATGAGA
>CAZMJQ010000363.1:0-9111 GCA_964566475.1 uncultured Propylenella sp.
CGCTGCGTCCCGCCGATGCCGCCGAGGCCCTTGCGACCGGGGAGAGGGTCGATGTGGACATCGGTGAAGTCAACGGCCGCTATTTCACCCACCACGTGACGCTCGGGCTGCACCCGCGCATGATCCGCATGCGAGAGAAGCGCGACTACGCGTCGCGGCTGGGCAAGCTGTGGGCGAGCACCGAGGCCTGGTGGATGGTGGTCAAGCACCCGCCGCGGCTCAATGTGCGTATCACCGCCGACGGCGAGACGTTCCAGCGCCGAACGGCCGCCATCCTCATTTCCAACAATCCGCTGGGCGAGGGCCACCTCCCTTACGCCGACGACCCGCGCCAGGGCCGGCTGGGCATCTACGTTGCGAGGTCGCGCAGGTGGCAGGACCTCACGCAGCTCGCGGCGCAGATACTCCTCGGGGACATCGCGGACAATCCGCTTCTGGAGCGGCGGCAGGCCCGCGAGGTCGAGATCGCCGTTGCCGCGAGAACCGTCCAAGCCTCGGTGGACGGGGAGATCGTCTCGCTCGAAACCCCGCTGAAATGCACGCTTCACCACGGCGGACTGTCGGTGCTTCGTCCCCGCGGGCCGGACTCCTCCTAAGGCCATGCTTCGCTGGGGAACTTCTTCCCGGCCAGGTCGTTGGGTCTCTTCAAGGAGGAGGGCGATGAACGAAGAACTGAACGAAGTTGAAGCACGTCAGGGCGATCGTCGGCGGATGAACATGTGGGTGCTGTTCGTCGGCGTCCCGCTGGCTGTCGTACTGATGGCCGTTGTCTACCTGATCTGGACCTGACAGACGGAAACCCTGAGGCACCAGGGTAAGGTCGCCGGGATCGAGCAGCGTCGCATTCGGTTGCACGGTGTTGTCGTGCGGCGGCGGGATGTGCCAGAAGGGTATGCGGGTTGGGCCCAGGCTAAGGGTCGCGCGGCCCGTTGAGCTGATGTCACTCCCTCACTGAGCCTTCAGGACACACACATGAACGTCTCCGCTCCGCCGAAGTTCGGAATGGGCGCCTCGCCGCGCCGCCTCGAGGACGGTTCTCTCATTCAGGGGAAGGGCCTTTACACGGCCGACTATACTCCCGAGGGGACGCTCGCCGCGTTCGTTCTGCGTTCCAGTGCCGCGCACGCACGGATCAAGGTGGGCGATCTTTCCGACGCGCGCAATGCGCCCGGCGTGCACCTTGTCTGGGCGGCGGCCGACGTCGTGGACCTGGAGAACATGCCCTCCCTGGCACAGGGCCCGTCGAAGAGCCCCATCGCCATCCCGCCCTATCCGGTGCTCTGCGGCGACATCGTGCGTCATGTTGGCGACGCGATCGCTTTCGTCGTGGCGGACGACGTGGAGAGCGCGAAGTCGGCTGCGGAAATGATCGACATCGACTACGATCCGCTGCCCAGCAGCGTCGATACAGGCAAGGCGCTCGACGCGGATGCTCCGCTGGTCTGGCCGGATCACGGCAGCAATCTGGCCTTCGTCTATGAGGCCGGGGACAAGGAGGCGACGGACAAGGCCTTCGCTTCTGCCGACAAGGTCGTAGAGCTCACGATCGTCAATAACCGTGTCGTCACCAATTATATGGAGCCGCGCGCGATCGTCGCGGAGTACGATGCCGCGAACGATCGCTACAAGATCACTGTGGGCTCCCAGGGCGTACACGGCCTTCGCGACGCCCTCTGCCAGGTGATGAAGATCGATCCGAAGTCGGTCAGGGTCGTCACGCCCGACGTCGGCGGCGGCTTCGGCACGAAGGGGTTCAACTACCGGGAATATCCCCTGACGGTGAAGGCGGCGAAGGCGCTCGGCCGTCCCGTCAAGTGGGTTTCGGACCGGAGCGAGCATTTCCTCGCCGACGCGCATGGGCGCGACCACGTGACGACCGGCGCCTTCGCCCTCGACGCGAACGGCAAGGTGACGGCGATGCGGGTCACGTTCGCCGCCAACATGGGATCGTACTTCAATCAGTTCGGCGCGTTGATTCCGTGGTTCGCCGTGGTGATGCAGACCGGCCTCTACGACATCCAGACCACGCATGCCGTCTGCAACGGCGTGTTCACCAACACCGTGCCGACGGACGCCTATCGTGGGGCGGGGCGGCCCGAGGCGGCATTCCTGGTGGAACGGCTGATGGACGAGGCGGCGCGGGTCACCGGCCTTTCGCCCGCGGACATACGCCGACGCAACTTCATCAAGGCCGAGCAGCTTCCCTACAAGACGAGCATCGGCAACGTCTATGACACGGGCGAGTTCGCCGCTCACATGGACAAGGCGCTGCAGGTCGCCGAGGCCGGATCCTTCGAGAAGCGGCTGGAGGAAGCGAAAAAGCGCGGCCGCATCCGTGGGCTCGGGTTCAGCACCTATGTCGAGATCTGCGCCTTCGCAGGGTCGGAGAACGCCAAGCTCGTGCTGGAGAAGGACGGCGCGGTGAGCGTCCACGTCGGCACGCAGTCGAACGGGCAGGGGCACAAGACCGCTTATGCCCAGTTCGTCGGCGAGGCGCTGGGGCTGGATTATGACAAGATCAACGTCATCCAGGGCGATACCGACTATCTCGAGACGGGCGGCGGGACCGGAGGCTCGCGCTCCGTTCCTCTCGGCGCCCCGGCGGTGGCGAACGGGGCGGAGAAGCTTGCCGGGCAGCTCAAGGAGATAGCCGCGGACGAGCTGGAAGCCGGCGTCGGCGACATCGAGCTGGTGGGCGGAACGGCGCGCGTCGTCGGCACGGACCGCAGCATCTCGTATATCGATCTTGCGGCACGCGCTAAGGACAAGGCCAAGCTGACCGCCGCGGCCGAATACACGGCGACCGACCAGACCTATCCCAACGGCACGCATGTCTGCGAGGTGGAGATCGACCCGGAGACGGGGCAGACGGAGATCGTGCGCTACACGATCGTCGACGATTTCGGCGCGACGGTGAACCCGCAGCTCCTCGAGGGCCAGGTGCACGGCGGCGTGGCGCAGTCGATCGGACAGGCGCTGCTGGAGCGCACCGTATACGACGCAGACGGCCAGCTCCTTTCCGCGACCCTTACCGACTACGCCCTGCCGCGCGCCTGCGATCTGCCGTCCTTCCACTTCGAGACGCGCAACGTGCCCTCGAAGAACAATCCGTTCGGCATCAAAGGCGCCGGCGAGGCGGGAACGATCGGCGCCACCCCCTCGGTGATGAACGCGGTCGTCGATGCGCTCTATCGCGCCTACGGCATCCGCAACATCGACATGCCGGCCGCGCCCTCGCGCGTCTGGGAGGCAATCCACGCCGCACGGGGATGATCGTGGACGCCGAGGGCGGCTCAGGTTCTTCGACGGACGCCGGCGCTTTCGTTCCGCGCCGGCAGCCATGCTAGGCAAGGGGATATGAATCCCGGCCGCGGCATAGCGCTCAAGATCGCCTCCACGTTCGTCTTCACGCTGATGCTGGTCTGCGTGAAGGCCGTCTCGGAACGCATTCCGCCCGGCGAGATCGTGTTCGCACGTTCCTTCTTCGCGCTTGTCCCGATCGCCGGGATGCTACTGTGGCAGGGGCAGGTGGCGACGGCGCTCCGCACCGAGCATCCCTGGCGGCACGTTACGCGCGGCGGCATCGGGCTGCTCGCCATGGCTTCCGGTTTCATATCGCTTCGCTTCCTGCCGCTGCCGGAGCAGATGGCGATCGGCTACGCCGCGCCCATCATGGTCGTGGCGCTGGCCGCGATCATTCTCGGCGAGGTCGTGCGTGTCTTTCGCTGGACTGCCGTGGCCATCGGCTTCATCGGCGTCGTCATCATCCTGTGGCCACGCTTCACCGTCTTCGTGGGCGACGGCGATGCGGACAACGCGGCTTTCATTGGCGCGATGATCGCGCTCTTCGGCGCCTTCTGCGGGGCCAATGCCGCGGTCCTCATCCGTTCCATGACCCGCACGGAATCCACCGCGTCCATCGTGCTCTATTTCGCGCTCATCGCCTCGGCGATGTCGCTGGCTGTGTCCTTGCCGCTTGGCTGGGTCATGCCGTCCTCCGGCGATGCGGCGCTGCTCATAGCCATAGGACTGCTGGGCGGAGTCGGGCAGATCATGATGACGGTCGCCTACCGCTACGCCGACGCGGCGACGCTCGCGTCCTTCGACTACGTGTCGATGATCTGGGGCGTTCTGTTCGGCTTCGTCCTCTTCGCGGAAGTCCCCTCCCGGAGCGTCGTGCTCGGCGGCTCGATCGTCGTGGCGGCGGGAATCTTCATCATCTGGCGCGAGCGTCAGCTCGGGCTGAGGCGCAAGCGCCAGCGCAAGGCGGTCCCCACCGCACAGGTATGACGGCTAGAACGCCTTGAAGGTGACGATCGTCTTGGTGTCGATGATACCCGGGATAGCGTGCAGCTTCTCGTTGACGAAGTGGCCGATGTCGCCGCCTGCCTCGACGTAGAACTTGACCAGCAAGTCGTAGTCGCCGGCGGTCGAGTAGACCTCCGATGCGATCTCCGCGTCGACGATCGCCTCTGCCACGCGATAGGACGCGCCGAGCTGGCATTTGATGAGGACGAAGAACGGTGTCATGTGCGCCTCTGAGACGGCGCGAGTGAACCCGATGCCGGCACGAAGGGCAAGATCGGTCAGCCTCCGTATGCGACGAGCTTCTGGCGCTGCGTCCCCAGCTTCTCGATGGAAAGCTCCATCATGTCGCCTGCCTTGAGCCAGGTGGGCGGCCTCATGCCGAGGCCGACGCCTGGCGGCGTTCCCGTGGTCACGACGTCGCCGGGCTCGAGCACCATCTTGCCCGACAGATAGGACACCAGGTGCGCGACGCTGAAGATCATGGTCTTCGTGTTGCCGGTCTGCATCCGCTTGCCGTTTACGTCGAGGTGCATGTCGAGGTTCCGCGGGTCGCCCAGCTCGTCCGGCGTGACGAGCCATGGACCGAGCGGGCCGAAGGTTTCCGCGCTCTTGCCCTTGATCCACTGCCCCGTGCCCTCGATCTGCCAGTAGCGCTCCGACACGTCGTTGCAGATGGCGTAGCCGAGGATATGGGAGAGCGCGTCCGCCTCGCTCACGTAGGACGCGCGCTTTCCGACCACGAAGGCGAGTTCCACTTCCCAGTCGAGCTTCTGCGAGCCCCTGGGGATGATCACGTCGTCGTCGGGGCCGGAGAGCGAGTTCGGCGCCTTGGAGAAGATGACCGGCTCGGCCGGGACCGGAAGGCCCGATTCGGCGGCATGGTCGGCATAGTTCAGGCCGATGGCGATGAAATGCCCGACGCGCGCCACCGGAGGCCCGATCCGCGGGCTTCCCTCAACCGCCGGTAGGCTGGCGGGGTCGAGGCCGCGGAGCCGGTCCGTGAGCTCGAAGGTCATCAGCTCCGGGTGGAAATCCGCCACTTCTCCCGACAGATCGCGGATACGCCCGCCCGCGTCGAGCAGGCCGGGCTTCTCGGCGCCCTTTGGGCCATAGCGTAAAAGCTTCATTAAGCATGTTCCTTAATACTCACTCACCGTCGGCGCCTGAATCGCATTGCCGCGACGGCAATTGCAAGCGTGCGGGCGCCGATCGTGGCGTTTGCCGGGACCGCGTTGTCTGACCGGCGGCATCTGTTGCCGCGGCGACACGCGGCCGGCGGAGTGGAGGGGATGGGAGTGACGAAGCAGAACCGAACGACTGCACGGCTAGGCCTGGCCGTTGTCGCGGCCTTGATGACGTCGACTGCGATGGCCGGCGGCTTCGCCCTCCGCGACCAGAGCGCCTATGGGCAGGGCGTGTCCTTCGCCGGCATGGCCGCGGGCGGCAGTCTCTCCTCCATGTTCTGGAACCCGGCCACGCTCTCCCACGTTGAGGCCATCGAGATCGAGGCGGTCGTCTCCGGGGTGATCCCGATCGCCGAGGTGGATTACTCGGCGCCCGCGCTCGCCATTCCGCTTACTGACGCAGGCGACATTGCCGAAGACGCGCTCGTGCCAGCCGCCTACACGGCGGTGCGTCTCAGCGACAGGCTCGTTCTCGGCGTCGCGATGAACGCGCCCTTTGGCTTGGCGACCGACTACCCCTTCGGATCGTCGATTCGCACACTCGGCGTCGCGGGAACGGCCGAGGTCTTCTCGTTGAACCTCAACCCGGCCGTCGCCTATCAGGTGACGGACTGGCTGACCCTCGCTGTGGGAGCACAGCTTCAGTATGTGAGCGTCGACTACACGGCGCTCGGCCTGCCGCTGCCGCTGGGGCTTACCGCGCTCGACGGAAACGACATCGGCGTGGGCTTCACCGCCGGCGCTCTGGTCACGCCGTTCCCCGGCACCGAGATCGGCGTCGGATACCGTTCCTTCATCAACCATGAGCTCGACGGGACTCTGGACTCCCAGACGTTGGGCATGCCCTTCGACGCGAAAGCCGATGGATTCGACCTCCCCGACATGGTGAGCGTCGGCATCCGGCAGCGAGTCACCGACAGGTTCCGCGTCATGGCGGGCGCCGAGTGGGCGAACTGGAGCCGCTTCGACACGGTGACCGTCGATATCCCGGGTTCGACCATCCCGCTCCCGTTCGACTATGAGGACGGGTGGTTCATCTCCGGCGGCGCCGAGTTCGATGTCATGCCCGGGCTCACGCTGCGCGGCGGGATCGGCTACGAGTTCTCGCCGATCGGCGACAGCGCAAGAACCTTCCGGCTGCCCGACAACGATCGTCTCTGGGTCTCTGCCGGCGCAAGCTACACCCCGAACGATCGCGTCTCCTTCGATGCAGGCTACTCGTTCATCCGCCCGAAGGAGACCGACCTCCTGGCGGCGACCGCCGGCGGTCCGATCGGCAACGGTCCCTTCACCGGCACCGCCGACGCGGTCATCCATGTCCTCTCAGCGGGCGTGACGTTCAAGCTTGGCGGACGCTGAGCTCAGGCCGGTTCCGCCGGCTGCACTTGCCAAGGATCGAGACCGCACACGACGCTGCCCCGGGGGACGCGGTGGCGTTAACCATCGTCGGCGCATGTGAGTGCCGCTGCTGTCTACTGTCATGAAAATGCTATGAGAATCATGGCTTAAGGGGTCGAAACAAGGGGTTTCGATGCCCACAGAACGCCCTTTGCGCCACCTGCGTGCCTTGTTCATCTCCGACGTGCATCTCGGCACCCGCGGCTGCCAGGCGGAGCTGCTTCTCGATTTCCTGCGCTGTCACGACGCCGAGACGATCTACCTCGTCGGCGACATCGTCGATGGATGGCGCCTGAAGCGGGCCTGGTACTGGCCGCAATCGCACAACGACGTGGCGCAGAAGCTCCTGCGCAAGGCGCGCAAGGGCGCCCGCATCATCTATCTGCCGGGGAACCACGACGAGTTCCTGCGCGGCTATCTCGGCACCCATTTCGGCGGCATCGAGGTGCGCAATACCGACATACACGAGGCGGCCGACGGGAGGCGCTTCCTCGTTATCCACGGAGATCAGTTCGATATGGTCGTGCGGCACGCACGCTGGCTCGCCTTCTTCGGCGACCGGGCCTATTCGTCTGCGCTCGTGTTCAACACCTACCTCAACATGCTGCGCCGGTGGCTCGGCTTCCCGTATTGGTCAGCGGCGGCCTGGGCGAAGGTGAAGGTGAAGAACGCCGTCAACTTCATCGGAACGTTCGAGGAGGCGCTGGCGCGGGAGGCGCGCGAGCATCAGGTGCACGGGGTTGTCTGCGGGCACATCCACTACGCCGCGATGCACGACGACTTCGGCATCGCCTACCACAATTGCGGCGACTGGGTGGAAAGCTGCACGGCGCTTGCCGAGCACCACGACGGCTGCTTCGAGATCATCCGCTGGGCCGACGCCGTCAACGAGCGCCCGTCCGGATTGGACCGGAAGCGGGCCGAGCCCGTGGCTGCGTGAGCGCTCCGGTCCGGCTCGTCCTCGTCACCGACGCATGGGCGCCGCAGGTCAACGGCGTCGTGAACACGCTGATTCACGTGACCCGCATCCTGCGCGAGTGGGGCGACGAGCTCACCGTGATCGCGCCGGACCGCTTCCGGACCATCGCCTGTCCGACCTACCCGGAAATCCGCTTGGCCCTTGCGCGGAGCTCCGACATCGCCGCCCTGATGGAGGAGGCGCCGCAATCCGCCTTCGTGCACATCGCCACCGAAGGGCCGCTGGGGATGCTCGCCCGCCGGATATGCCTGGCAAGCGGCCGCGCGTTCACCACGAGCTACCATACGAAGCTCCCCGAATACCTGTCGGCCCGCGTCCCCGTCCCGCTGTCCTGGGGCTCCGCGTTCATGCGCCGCTTCCACGGCGCGGGGAGGGGATGCATGGTGGCGACGCCTTCGCTACGGGCGGACCTGGCGGCGCGGGGCTTCGAGAACCTCATGCTGTGGTCGCGGGGGGTGGACCATCGCCTCTTCCGCCCGCGGCCCGAGGCCGACCTCGGTCTGCCGCGGCCGGTCTTCCTCTATGTCGGGCGGGTCGCTGTGGAGAAGAACATCGAGGCCTTCCTGAAGCTCGACCTTCCCGGCTCCAAGGCCGTCGTCGGGGACGGCCCGGCGCGCGCCCGGCTGGAGTGCGATTATCCCGACGCCCACTTCCTCGGGACGAAGCACGGCGAGGAGCTGGCCTTCACCTATGCGGCTGCGGACGTGTTCGTCTTCCCCAGCCTTACCGACACGTTCGGGATGGTGCTCCTGGAGGCGCTGGCTTCCGGCCTTCCCGTCGCCGCCTTTCCGGTGACCGGGCCGCGCGACGTGATCACCGACCCGGCGGTCGGCGTGCTGGATCCGGACCTCGGCAAGGCGGCGCTCTCCGCGCTCCTGCTGCCGCGCGCCGCCGCGCGCGGCTTCGCGCTCCGCTTCACCTGGCAGACGAGCGCCGCGCAGTTCCGCGACAATATTCTCAAGGCGCATGCAGAGCCTGAGCTGCGGGCCGCGGCCTGAGCGTTGCCGGTTGGCCGCCGGTAGTCTATCGCCACGGCTGCCATGACTGCCGCTCCGACATACGACGACATCCTCGCGGCACGTGAGCGCATCGCGGGCGAGGCGGTGCGCACGCCGCTTCTTCATTCGCCTTTCCTGTCGCAGCGCCTGGGCGCGCGCGTGTTCCTCAAGCCCGAATGCCTGCAGCGCACCGGCTCCTTCAAGTTCCGCGGGGCGTGGAACGCGGTTCAGGCGCTCGAGCCAG
>CAZMJQ010000364.1:0-4508 GCA_964566475.1 uncultured Propylenella sp.
CAGACCGGCAAGATCGTGGCGCCGGACCTCTACATCGCCTGCGGCATATCGGGCGCCATCCAGCACCTCGCCGGCATGAAGGACAGCCGCGTCATCGTGGCGATCAACAAGGACGAGGAGGCCCCCATCTTCCAGGTCGCCGATTACGGCCTCGTCGCCGACCTCTTCCAGGCACTGCCAGAACTCGAAAACGAGCTGAGGAAGCGCGCGGAGACCCAGGGTTGAGCCGCGCGCGCCACCGGCAAAATCGCGTGATCGCCGCTTCCTCTTTGCGGGCGCTTGCGGGATACTCCGCGCCGGCGCGCAAGAAGGCGGACGCATGGCGGAAATGAGCAAGGTCGGCGTGATCGGCTCGGGGCAGATGGGCAACGGCATTGCCCATGTCTGCGCGCTCGCCGGCTATGACGTCCTGCTGCACGACGTGAGCGAGGAGCGCGTCAACGCCGGCCTCGCCACCATCGACGGCAACCTCGCCCGCCAAGTGTCCTCGGGCAAGATCAGCGAGGATGCGCGCAAGAAGGCGATCGCCCGCATCCAGCCGGCCCTGACGCTCGACGCGTTTGCCGACGTGGACCTGGCGATCGAGTCCGCCACCGAGAACGAGGCGGTTAAACGCAAGATCTTCAACGAGCTCTGCCCCGCCCTCAAGCCCGCCGCCATCCTCGCCACCAACACCTCCTCCATCTCCATCACCCGGCTTGCCGCCTCCACCGACCGCCCGGAACGGTTCATCGGCATGCATTTCATGAACCCCGTGCCGGTGATGGAGCTGGTGGAGCTGGTGCGCGGCATCGCGACCGACGATGCGACATTCGAGACGGCTCGCACCTTTGCCACAAGGCTCGGCAAGAAGACCGCCGTGGCCGAGGACTTCCCGGCCTTCATCGTCAACCGCATCCTGCTGCCGATGATCAACGAGGCGATCTACGTCCTCTATGAAGGCGTCGGCACGGTAGAAGGCATCGACGCGGCGATGAAGCTCGGCGCCAACCATCCGATGGGGCCGCTGCAGCTTGCCGACTTCATCGGGCTCGATACCTGCCTCTCCATCATGCAGGTGCTCTACGAAGGGCTTGCGGACTCGAAGTACCGCCCCTGCCCGCTCCTGGTGAAATACGTCGAGGCGGGCTGGCTCGGGCGCAAGACCGGCCGCGGCTTCTACGACTATCGCGGCGAGGAGCCGGTGCCGACGCGGTGAGCGCGATCAGCCGGCGCACCATCTTCGTCGCCGACAACCGGATAAATCCTCGCTGCTCCACTAACCCGTTGTGAAGCTTCTCGGGCTAGGGCTCGCCCGATGACGCTCGACGTTCCCACGCTGATGCTTGCGGGCAGCTTCGTCGCGGCGATGTGCGCGGCGTTCCTGCTGTTCTCATGGTGGCAGCACAGGGAAACGTCCGCCGCGCTCTGGTGGGCCGGCGGGCATCTCACGCTCGGCCTCGGCGTGATGTCGCTGGCAGTCGGCTTCGCCAGCAAGGCAACGCCCCTCTTCGGCGTCGGCCTGACCCTGATCGTGGTTGCGCCCGCCCTGACCTGGTCCGGCGTCCGTGCATTCCACCGGCAGCCGGTCCGTTATCTCCCGATCGCCGGGGGACCGTTCATCTGGCTCGCTGCGGTCGCGTCGCTCGGCCTACATGGCCAGGAGTGGAGCCTGCCGGTCGTGAACACCACGATCGCGATTGCCTACAATGCCGCAGCCATCGCGGAGATCGCCAGGCGAAGCGAGCTTCTGCACGCCCGGGTCCCGCTGATGGCGCTCATCGGCATCCATATCGCCGTGCTTGCCATGGCGATACCGGACGCGCTCATGGGCCGGATGAGCGTCTCGGCGCCTCCTCCGCTCGCCAGCCTGTTCGGGCTCATCCACTTCGAGACCATCGTCTACCTGGTGGGGACGACCGTCTTCTTCATCGCGATGACGAAGGAGCGCGGCGAGTTGCAGCAGCGCCGGGACGCCGAAACGGACGTGTTGACCGGACTGCCCAACCGGAGGGCCTTCCTGGCGGCCGCCGAGCGCCTGGCCGCGAGGAGCCGCCGCGACCGTAGACCGCTTGCGATCGCGGCGTTCGACCTCGACCGCTTCAAGCAGGTCAACGACACGTACGGGCATGCCATCGGCGACCGCGCGCTTCAGGTGTTCGCGGAAGTCGCGCGCGAGTCGCTCAGGCCCGGCGACCTCGTCAGCCGCATCGGCGGGGAGGAGTTCGCGGCGATGTTTCCAGGCGCCGACCGGGAGGTCGCCTACCTCATGTCCGAACGCATCCGCCGCGCCTTTGCGGTGGCCGCGCTCACCGTCGACGGGCGGGAGCTGGGCGCCACGGTCAGCGCGGGCGTTGCCCTCGGTGCCGAAGCGGAGCCGCTGGCGGAGATCATGGAGCGCGCGGACGCGGCGCTCTATACGGCGAAGCTGAACGGGCGCGACCGGGTGGAGTGCGACGGCGGTCCGCCGCGCGCCTATCCGCGACTCGTCGACGTCGCGTAGGCCTCAGCTCTGCGGCGGAGTCGGCTCAGCCGAGCCGATCGCCGCCTCGATGAGCGCCCGGCCATCTTCTCCGTCCCATTCCGCCGGGCCGTTGATGTGGCCGAGGCGGCAGCCGTTGCGGTCGAGGAGCACGGTGACGGGGAGTCCGACCGCGATGCCGCGCCCCTTCAGCGCCTCGAAGATCTTCGTGCTGCTATCGGTGTAGAGCGGCAGGCGCTCCACGCCGATGCTCTCCAGGAACTGCGCCGGGCGGTCGCGCTCGCCGGTGTCGACGGAGACCGGTACGACGGCGAAGTCCTCCCCGCCGAGCGCCGCCTCAAGGCGGTCGAGCGCCGGCATCTCGGCGCGGCACGGCGCGCACCACGTGGCCCACAGGTTGACGAGCGCCACGCGGCCCTCGAAGTCCGCGAGCGTCATCGGCTCCTCCTCGGCGCCGAGGAAGGCGAGATCGGAGAGGAGGTCCGGCTCCTTCGCGACCTGGAAGGCGGCGAGATCGCCCGTGGCGAGAGGGTCGAGCGCCACGGCGAGCGGCGCCGCCGCCTCGCATACGCCGGCCTCCCCGCCGTTGCCTTGCCGGTCGCCCGTCACGTATACCGCCACGAAGATCGCCACGATCGCCGCGGCGGCCGCGCCGCGGCGCCAGGTCTTCCCGAACGAGCTCCGGCTGTCGGCCATCGGCACGAGCCTCCTGACGAGGGACCATGAAGAACACGATGTGGGGCGGCCGGTTCACAGAGGCTCCGGACGCCGTCATGGAAGAAATCAACGCGTCTGTCGACTTCGACAGGGCGCTCGCCGGGCAGGACATCGCCGGCTCGCACGCGCACGCCCTCATGCTCGCCGATCGCGGCATCATTTCCAATGCCGACGCGGAGCAAATCGTCGCGGGACTGGACAAGATCGCGTCAGAGATCGCGGGGGGAACGTTCACGTTTTCGCGCGCGCTGGAAGACATCCACATGAACATCGAGGCGCGCCTGAAGGAGCTGGTCGGCGAGCCGGCCGGCCGCCTGCACACAGCGCGCTCGCGCAACGACCAGGTGGCGACCGACTTCCGGCTGTGGGTGCGCGACGCGATCGACGAGATCGACGGCCAGCTCCACGCGCTTCAGTCGGCGCTCGCGGCGAAGGCGGAAGGCAATGCCGACGCGGTGATGCCGGGCTTCACGCACCTGCAGAGCGCGCAGCCGGTGACGTTCGGGCATCACCTCCTCGCCTATGTCGAGATGTTCTGGCGCGACCGCGGACGCTTCGCCGACTGCCGGCGGCGACTCAACGAAAGCCCGCTCGGCTCGGCTGCGCTCGCCGGCACGGCCTTTCCGATCGACCGCAAGGCGACGGCGGCGGCGCTCGGCTTCGACCGGCCGACGGCCAACTCGCTCGACGCGGTGTCGGATCGCGACTTCGCGCTGGAGGCGCTGTCCGCGGCGTCGATCTGCGGGGTCCATCTTTCCCGCTTCGCCGAGGAGATCGTGCTGTGGTCGACAGCGCAGTTCGGCTTCGTGAGACTCTCCGACCGCTTCACCACCGGCTCGTCGATCATGCCGCAGAAGCGCAACCCGGACGCGGCGGAGCTGGTGCGCGCCAAGGCGGGACGCATCGTGGGCGCGCTCATTGCTCTCATGGTCGTGATGAAGGGGCTGCCCCTCGCCTATTCGAAGGACATGCAGGAGGACAAGGAGCAGGTCTTCGACGCGCTGCCGAGCCTGTCGCTGTGCCTGGCGGCGATGACCGGCATGGTCGCGGACCTTCAGCCGGACCGCGAGGCGATGCGCGCCGCGGCGGGGGCCGGCTATTCCACCGCCACCGACCTTGCCGACTGGCTGGTGCGCGAGGCCGGCCTGCCGTTCCGCGAGGCGCACCATGTGACCGGCCGCATCGTGGCGGAGGCGGAGACGCGCGGCGTGACGCTCGACGCGCTGCCGCTCGAGGCGATGCAGGCTGAGCACCCGGCGATCAATGAGGCGGTGTTCGGCGTGCTTTCAGTCGAGGCGTCGGTGGCGAGCCGCAGGAGCGAAGGCGGCAC
>CAZMJQ010000365.1:0-2747 GCA_964566475.1 uncultured Propylenella sp.
CCTCTATCCGAACGCCGTGCTGCAGGCGGAAGGCCTGATGGAGCGCAAGGGCTTTCCGGAGAGCTACGACGTGTCCGCGCTGCTCTCCTTCCTCAACGACATCAAGGCCGGCAGGCCGCGCGTTACCGCGCCGGTCTATTCGCACCTCACCTACGACATCGTGCCGGGCGAGACGATCGTCGTCGACCGGCCGGACATTCTCATTCTCGAGGGCCTCAACGTGCTGCAGGCCAGCGACCTGCCGAAGGACGGCAAGGCCGTGCCCTTCGTCTCCGACTTCTTCGACTTCTCCGTCTACATCGATGCGGACGAGGATTCGCTGAGGCGCTGGTACATCGAGCGCTTCATGGACCTGAAGGACACGCGCTTCCGCGACCCGCGCTCCTACTTCCACCATTTCGCCGAGCTCTCCGACGAAGAGGCGAAGACGGTGGCGCAGGGGCTCTGGGAGCGCATCAACCTGGTCAACCTGCGCGAGAACATCCTGCCCACCCGGCCCCGCGCCGACCTGATCCTATCGAAGGACGCCGATCATGCCGTCAAGCTCGTTGCGCTCCGCCGACTATAGCCCCGCGCGCCCCGAGCTCCTGCCGCGCGACGCCCGCGACCGGATGATCGTGGCGCTCGACTTCGCCAGCCCCGGCGAGGCCGTAGCACTGGTGGAGACGCTCGGCGACGGCGCGAGCTTCTACAAGATCGGGATGCAGCTGGTCTTCGCCGGCGGACTGCCGCTGATCGAAACGCTGAGCGATAGGGGCAAGCGCATCTTCCTCGACATGAAGCTGCTGGACATCGACCACACGGTGGCGCGCGGCGTGGAGAGCATCGCACGGCTGGGGGTGACGTTCACCACCGTACACGCCTATCCGAAGGCGATGCGGGCGGCGGTCGCCGCCAATCCCGCGGGCGGGGCGGGCCTCCTCGCCGTCACGGTCCTCACCTCCATGGACGACGCCGACGTGCGGGCCGCCGGGTATCCGGCAAGCGCATTGGAGCTGGTCGAGGCGCGCGCGGCCGACGCGCGCGACGCCGGCATGGACGGGATCGTCTGCTCGCCGCGCGACATCGCCGCGGTCAGGGCGGCCGCCGGGCCGGACATGGTCGTCGTGACGCCCGGCATCCGCCCGGCGGGCTCGGCGGCGGGCGACCAGAAGCGCGTCACGACGCCGGCCGACGCGATCTCCGCCGGGGCGGACTATCTGGTGGTGGGGCGGCCTATCACCGCAGCGCCGGATCCCGTCGCGGCGGCGCGCGCGGTCGTGGCGGAGGTCGAAAGCGCCGCGTGAGGGGACGACGATGGCGAAGGGCTACTGGATCGCGCGGGTCGACGTGAGCGACCCCGATACGTACGCGGAATACGTCAAGGCGAACGCCGAGCCGTTCGCCCGCTTCGGCGCGCGGTTCCTCGTGCGCGGCGGACAGCACGAGGCGCCGGAAGGCACGGCGCGCGCCCGCAACGTTGTGATCGAGTTCCCCTCCTACGAGGCGGCGCTCGCCTGCTACCGCGACCCCGCCTACCAAGAGGCCAAGGCGATCCGCGCGAAGGCGGCGGACAGCGATCTTCTGATCATCGAGGGCTATGAGGGCCGGCAGCCGGGGGATTAGCTTCGATCGACGAAAGCCTCGTCCAGAGCGACGAGCACGCTCTTGCCCCGCGGCGATATCCGATAGCCGACCCTCAGGCTCTCGGTCAGGCCGAGCGCCTTCAGCTTGCGAACATTGCGCTTGAAGTCGAGCGTCTCCTCGCCCCGGGCCACCGCAAGGTCGGGCGCCCTGCGGCCGGGGTTCCCGGCGATGAGCCGCAGCACCTCCGCCGTCCAGGCGCCGCGGCGGCTGGCGCGGTCGAGCCTTGTGAGCGCAGCAAGCACGTCCTCCAGTCCTTCGCCCTTAAGGGCGGCCTGCTGGCGCAGGGCGATGCGCGGATCGTCGCCGGCGCGGTGAAAGGCGATGCGGTAAAGCTCTCCCCCAGCGCGGGAGAGATCCTTGAGCAACGCCTCACGCGAGGCAGCACCCGCGCGCAAGGCGTCCGCCTCGCTGATCGAGTCGGCGGCGACCGCCTCGACGGAATCTATCGCAAGCACGCCGGCGGCGGTGTTGAGCGTTCCGCCCGCCTTGACCGTCGGCCGGCGCCAGCGGCGGAATGCGAGCGTCACCTGACCTGCCGCGATCGCCTGAAGAACACGCCGCTTGAACAGCATCGCACACGCCGGTGCGGTGACCTTCGCCGCGGAGAGCCCTAGCCGTGCCGGTTCTGCCGGTTCTCCACGAGGCTGTCGACGACGGCCGGCTCCGCAAGGGTCGAGGTGTCGCCGAGATTGGAGAAGTCGTCCTCCGCGATCTTCCGGAGGATGCGGCGCATGATCTTGCCGGAGCGGGTCTTCGGCAGGCCGGGGGCGAACTGGATGAGGTCGGGCGAGGCGATCGGCCCGATCTCGGTGCGCACCCAGTCGCGCAGCTCCTTCTTCAGCGCGTCGCTCGGCTCCTCGCCCGTCATCAGCGTAACGTAGCAGTAGATGCCCTGCCCCTTGATGTCGTGCGGATAGCCGACCACGGCCGCCTCCGATACTTTCGGGTGCGCCACCAGGGCCGATTCCACCTCCGCCGTTCCCATGCGGTGGCCGGAGACGTTGAGGACGTCGTCGACGCGGCCGGTGATCCAGTAATAGCCGTCCTCGTCGCGGCGGCAGCCGTCGCCGGTGAAGTACTTGCCTTTGTACTGCGAGAAATAGGTCTCGGCGAAGCGCTTG
>CAZMJQ010000366.1:0-7526 GCA_964566475.1 uncultured Propylenella sp.
CCGATCACCGCCAGCTTGTCGGGACGCACAACCCCGGCCGGAAGCAGGCTCAGCTTGAAGATGGTGCCGTCGACGACCAGCGTATGGCCGGCATTATGGCCGCCCTGGAAGCGCACGACAATATCGGCGCGCTCCGACAGCCAGTCGACGATCTTGCCCTTACCCTCATCGCCCCACTGCGAGCCGACGACTACGACATTGGCCATGTCAGACCTTCTTTCCCAAACCGGCGTCCTTCATGATCTTGTTCGCAAGCGCGCGGTTTCAAACCCTGCCGTCCACCGTCACCTTCACTCCGGTCCCCGGATCGATCCAGATTTCGTGGTCGCCTTGATTCGAGCGCGCCGACGCTAAAGCGCTGGAGAGGGCGTCAACCGTCCCACCGCAAAATTATTCTGCCGCAATCGGAGTAAGTTCGTCCTCCCTGTCGGCGATAATGCGGAGAAACGCGTGTTGGGGCATCTGGTCCTCCAGGAAGTCGGGGATGAGAAGGAGCAGGCGCTCGCGAAGCTCCTCCAAAGTCTCACCGGACGAGTTCAGCCCGCGGATGCTGGTCTCCGCCGTGTACCAAACTCCGCCTTCGGAGTCCCATTTTGCCCAGACGTAAAAGGTCGGCTGCATGGACCGTGCTCGCAGCTTGATTGCTCGTCCTTCCTTAGATGAGTTCGGCGGCATTCTAAAGGCCGCCGGTCCTGCGCCGCCGGTAGCGGCAGGAGCGCATCGCCTCAAGACCGCCAGCGGCTTGACCTGCGGGAGCGATCAAAAGACCTTCGGCAGGCCCGCCTTCTTCAGTGAAAGGTTGGCAGTATCGCGCGACTTTGAACCCGCGTCGACGAGCGTATGCTTGCGTGTCGCGGGATTCCACCAAAGCTCGTGGTCGCCCTTGGCCTGCCGGCTTCAACACGAATCCGTTCTCGCGGAGCAGCCTGGTCAGAGGCCGATAGTAGTCGGCCACGAGCTACGCGGCGTGCTGAGCGCCGACTATGCGATCATGGGAATGAGCGATCAGTTCTATGGAGATGTCCTCGTCCGTTTCGCCATACTCCGCAAGCAGATCCGGAACGATCAACGCAAGGCGCGCCCGCAGTGCTTCGAGCGTGCCAGCCTCCGTCACCAGGCCCTCCAGATTCGTGCCCTCGGCAACCCAGACCTTTGCCTCGGCGTCCCATTCGGCGCTCACGACAACAACCTTCATGGCAAACTCCATCGGTTGGAGCCTCAATAACCGACTTCCATCTCAGCAAAAAGCCCGTGTCGGGAATGGCGTGACTTCAAAAAGCCAGCGGCTTGACCTGCTGGACGTGCTCCAGGCGGTTGATCGCGGCCATGACGTCGGGCGGCACCTCCTGGTCGACGGAGACGAGCGCAATGGCGTCGCCGCCCTCCCGGTCGCGGCCGAACTGCATGCGCGCGATGTTGATGCCGTTGTCTCCGAGGACCATGCCGAGATGACCGATGAAGCCGGGCCTGTCGAAGTTGGTGATGTAGAGCATGCGCGGCGAAAGCTCCGCCTCCATGTTGATGCCCTTGATCTGGATGATGCGCGGCTTGCTGTCGGAGAAGACGGTGCCCGCGACGGAGCGCTCCTGCCGCTCCGTCACCACGGTGAGGCGGACGTAGGTCTCGTAGGCGCCGCGCTGCGACTGGCGCACCTCGTCCACCGACATGCCGCGCTCGCGCGCCACGACGGGCGCGTTGACCATGTTCACCTCGGTGAGGATCGGCTTGAGCAGCCCGGCGAGCAGCGCGGAGGTGAGCGCCTTCGTGTTCATCTCCGCGACGTCGCCGGCGTACTCGATCCGGATACCGGTGATGGGGCTCTCCGTCAGCTGGCCCGCGAATGAGCCGAGCTGCTCGGCCAGACGAACGAAGGGCGTCAGACGGACCGCTTCCTCCGCCGAGATGGAAGGCATGTTGAGGGCATTGGAGACGGCGCCGGAAACGAGGAAGTCGGACATCTGCTCGGCGATCTGAACCGCGACGTTCTCCTGCGCCTCCGCGGTGGCCGCGCCGAGATGCGGCGTGCACACGACATTGTCGAGGCCGAAGAGCGGGTTCTCCTCTGCCGGCTCGCTGGAAAAGACGTCGATGCCGGCGCCCGCCACCTTGCCGGACTTGAGCGCCGCGGCGAGCTCCTCCTCCACGACCAGCCCGCCTCGGGCGCAGTTGATGATGCGCACGCCGTCCTTCATCTTCGCGATCGCAGCGGCGTCGATGATGCCCTTCGTCTTGTCGGTGAGCGGGGTGTGCAGCGTAATGAAATCTGCGCGGCGGAAGAGCTCGTCGAGCTCGACCCGCTCCACGCCGAGCTGTACGGCGCGCTCCTCGGAGAGGAACGGATCGAACGCGATGACGCGCATGCGCAGGCCATGCGCGCGGTCCGCGACGATCGAGCCGATATTGCCGCAGCCGATCACCCCTAGCGTCTTGCCGGTGATCTCCACTCCCATGAAGCGGTTCTTCTCCCACCTGCCGTCCTGCGTGCTGCGGTCGGCGGCGGGCACCTGACGGGCGACGGCCAGCATCAGCGCGATCGCATGCTCGGCGGTCGTGATGGAATTACCGAAGGGCGTGTTCATCACGATGATGCCGGCGGCCGTCGCGGCGGCGAGGTCCACGTTGTCCACGCCGATGCCGGCGCGGCCGACGACCTTGAGCCGGCCGTTGGCGGCGGCGATGACCTTTTCCGTCACCTTGGTGGCGGAGCGGATCGCCAGCCCGTCGAACCCGCCGACAAGGCTTGCGAGCTTCTCCTTGTCCGGGCCGAGCTTGGGCTGGAAGTCGACCTCGATGCCGCGATCGATGAAGACATTGACGGCGGCGTCCGACAGGGCGTCGGAGATCAGTACTCTGGGAGCCATGGGGTACTTCCTAGGCTGCCTTGCGCAGCGCGCTCTTCGTTTCGGCGAAGGCCCAGTCGAGCCAGGGCAGGAGGGCGGCGATGTTCTCGGCCTCGACCGTCCCGCCGCACCAGATGCGCAGTCCCGGCGGCGCGTCGCGGTAGGCGCCGATATCGTTGGCGACTCCCTCCGCCTCGAGCATTGTGGCGATCGACTTGGCGAAGGCCGCCTGCCCGCCCGCGTCGAGCGCCGTCACGGCGGGGTCGACGATGGAAAGGCAGACGGAGGTGTTCGACCGCGATGCGGGGTCGCGGGCCAGGAAGTCGATCCAGGGCGTCCGCCCGACCCATTCGGCGACGAGCCCGGCGTTGGCATCGGCGCGCGCGATCAGCGCGTCGATGCCGCCGAGCGAATCGGCCCAGGCCAGCGCGTCGAGATAGTCCTCCACGCACAGCATGGAGGGCGTGTTGATCGTCTCGCCGGCAAACAGGCCCTCGGTCAGCTTGCCGCCCTTGGTCATGCGGAAGAGCTTCGGCAGCGGCCATGGCGGCGCGTAGGTCTCGAGCCTCTCCGCGGCGCGCGGCGACAGGATCAGCATACCGTGCTGCGCCTCGCCGCCGAGCGCTTTCTGCCAGGAGAACGTCGTCACATCGAGCTTGTCGAAGGGAAGCGGCTGCGCGAAGGCGGCGCTCGTCGCGTCGCAGATCGTCAGGCCCGCCCGGTCCGCCGCGATCCACGCGCCGTCCGGCACACGGACGCCGGACGTGGTGCCGTTCCAGGTGAAGATCACGTCGCGGCCGAAGTCGACCGCGCCCAGATCGGGCAATTCGCCGTAGGGCGCATCGAGCACGCGGACATCGGCGAGCTTCAGCTGCTTGACGACGTCGGTGACCCAGCCGGAGCCGAAGCTCTCCCAGGCGAGCACGTCCACGCCGCGCGCCCCGAGAAGCGACCAGAGCGCCATCTCCATCGCGCCGGTGTCGGAGGCCGGCACGATGGCGATCCGGTAACCGGCAGGAACGCGCAGGATGCGGCGCGTCTGCTCGATCGCCGTCTTCAGACGCGCCTTGCCTTCCCTGGCGCGATGCGAGCGGCCGAGAAAGGCGTTCTTCAGGTTTTCGGGGGACCAGCCCGGCCGCTTTGCCGTGGGGCCGGACGAAAAGCACGGATTTGCCGGCCGCGCGGCCGGCCTTCTGACATCTGACATCTCGCTACCCTTCCAGATAGGCGCCCCTCGTTGGGGAGGGGTGTCCCATCGGCGGGGCTAGCGGAGCCGCGATGCCAAGTCAAACGGATTGCCGCGAAGGCGTTAAGACGCGCAAAGAGAAAGGGCGCGGCACCTGGGCGCCGCGCCCCTCACTGGAGGTACTACACAAAGCTCACCAGAACGCGTAGCGGAAGCCCAGCCGGACGTCGTGCGAGGTGAGATCCTCGAACTTCATCGGGTTGTTGATGTTGTTGGTTCCGTCGAACGCGATGAGGTCGCCCGATTCGCCGTCGCCCATGTCGAGGTAGCGGTATGCCAGCTCGACGGTGAAGGCATCGGTGACCTCGAAGCCGAGACCGCCGTAGAGCGCCCAGGCGAAGTTCCACTTGTCCCTGTCGCCGGCGTAGGCCAGCGTCGGGAACCCGGTCGTCGGATCGCCCGCCGTGCCGTAGGCGATGCCCCGGTCACGGAAGCTGCGGATCGCGACGTTCGCCGCGCCCACGCCGACGCCGGCGAAGGGCGTCAGGCCGTGCCAGGTGCCGAGATCGACATAGGCATTGGCAAGCACCAGCCATTCGGACTTCTTGGCGGTGTAGTCGTTGAAGCGCGGGTCGCCGTCACCGTCGGTCCAGGTGTCCAAGCCGTGGAACTCCGTCTCGCCACGGTACTCGCCGGTGACGTCGAAGCGGAGCCACTTGTTGAACCGGTAGCCGATACCGGCGCCGAAGGTCGGACCGGCCTCGAAGTTCAGGGCATGAAACTCGAGGTCCGCGGTTCCGGCAAACAGCACGTTGTCGATGCTGTCGACCTGCTGGTTGGAATAACCGATGTCGCCGCGGAGGTACCATCCCTTCAGAACGACATGCGGAATCGGTGCCGGCGCTAGGTCTGCCGCCTGGGCCGCGGGCATCGCGGTCACGGCCGTCGCGCAGGCGGCAAGCGCGATTGTTCTCAGTTTGAACATTCCTCGTCCTCTCGCAATTGCGGCGCGCCAAATGCGGTGCACGACCGCCGTCACAAGAAAACGTGGTAAACAAGAATGCTTAAGAAGCGTTTAATGGTAAACGACCTGCAGAGGCAGATTAACTGCGCTCTCCGCAAGCACATAGAAACCCCAAAGGCTTGCGCGCATGCCGACAGGGAAAAGCTTGTGCCGCCAGATACAGGTGGCGGGACCGCGTTAAGCTTTCGGTAAGGCTGGCGCGAGGAGCCGATTCGGCGTCAAGCGGCGCGACCGAGCACTTCGACGATGTCGTTGACCACCGATTCCAGGAGATCGGGGTTGTCGCCCTCGCCCATGACGCGGATGACCGGCTCGGTGCCGGAGGGACGGATCACCAGGCGACCGCCGTTCAGCCTGACCTCTGCCTCGGCGATGGCCCGCTTCACGTTGTCGTTCTCGAGCGGCACGCCGCCCTTGAAGCGGAAGTTCTTCATCACCTGCGGGACCGGCTCGAAGCAGTGGCAGACCTCGCTCGCCGGGCGCCCGTCGCGGCGGATGACGGCGAGCACCTGGAGCGCCGCGATCAGCCCGTCGCCGGTCGTGGTGAAGTCCGACAGGATGATGTGGCCGGACTGCTCGCCGCCGACATTGTAGCCGTGCTCGCGCATGTGCTCGCTGACGTAGCGGTCGCCGACCGGCGTGCGCGCCAGCGCCAGGCCGCGGCCGGCGAGGAAGCGCTCGAGCCCGAGATTGGACATGACGGTCGCCACCACGCCGTCGCCGGAGAGGCGGCCCTCGTCCTGCCAGAAGCTCGCCACGACCGCCATCAGCTGGTCGCCGTCCACGATGCGGCCCTTCTCGTCGACGAGCACGACGCGGTCGGCGTCGCCGTCGAGCGCGATGCCGAGATCGGCTCGCACCTCGTGCACCTTCTGCGCCAGCGCCGCCGGCGAGGTGGAGCCGACATCGCGGTTGATGTTGAGGCCGTCGGGGTCGACGCCGAGCGCGATGACCTCGGCGCCGAGCTCCTCCAGCGCCATCGGAGCGGCGCGATAGCCGGCGCCGTTTGCGCAGTCGATGACGACGCGCAGGCCGTCGAAGCCCATGTCGCGCGGCAGCGTGCGCTTGGCGGCTTCCACGTAGCGGCCGATGGCGACGTCGATGCGGCGGGCACGGCCGAGCCCATCCGACTTCGCCAGCCTGGAGCTCATGTCGGAATCGATCAGCGCCTCGATCTCGGCCTCCGCCGCATCGGACAGCTTGAAGCCGTCCGGTCCGAAGAGCTTGATGCCGTTGTCGTCGAAGGGATTGTGCGAGGCCGAGATCATCACGCCGTAGTCGGCGCGGAGCGAGCGCGTGAGCATCGCGACGGCAGGCGTGGGAAGCGGGCCGAGCAGGAACACGTCGACGCCGACGGAGGTGAAGCCGGCGACGAGCGCGTTCTCCAGCATGTAGCCGGAAAGCCGCGTGTCCTTGCCGATGACGACGCGCTGGCGGTATCCGTTGCGGTAGTGGAGGCCGACCGCCATGCCGACGCGCAGGGCGATATCCGGCGTCATGGGGAACGCGTTCGCCCTACCGCGGATGCCGTCCGTGCCGAAATAGCGTCTCGTCACGCTCCCCTCCTCGATGGGCGGCTGCCCGGCCGGGAAAACCGCATGGTGCGCCGGCTGCCGTTAACGGGCAGCAACCGTCCGCCAAGAATAATGCCCCGGGCAGGCGGGCGATCGTCAAGATTTGTGACGTATGGTTTCAACAGGCGTGCTTCCGGCGACACATTGGGGGCGAGGCGGCTATTGACATCATGCGGCGAAGGTTCAGCCTTTCCCGGCTGACTGATCCAGGAGCGCCATTTCGAATGAAAGTCTACCACGTCGACGTGGAATGGGATGGCGAAGCAAAGGTTTGGGTGGCGTCGAGCGATGACGTGCCTGGCTTGGCGACCGGCGCCGACACGATGGAAGAACTGATCGACAGGCTGAAGAGCGCGATCTCCGACCTCCTCGAGGCGAACGGTATGCTGCCGGAGGGAGCTACGGAAGTGCCGTTTTCGATCAGAGCCGAAAGGGTAGAGCACCCCCAGCGCGCGGCCTGATGGCCGATAACTTCACTCCACGCGTGAAGGCGTTCCTTCGGGAGCACGGTTGCGTGTTCGTGCGGCAAGGCAAGGGCGATCACGAGATATGGTCGAGCCCAATCAGCGGCCGCCGCTTTATGGTCGACAACCACATAAGGTCGCGCCACTGGGGCGAACCACACGCTCAGGCAGGCGGGCCTGCCCAAGCGCTTCTGATCGCAGCGCGTCAGCCCTCAGGCCTGCGGCTGCGGCTCCAGGCCCGGCTCGCCACCCTTGTCGGGGCGTGGCTTGGCGCCGGTGGCGGGCACGGTTGAGCCACGCGGAGGCGAGGACTGCGTCTCGTCGCTCGGGTCCTCGCGCACCGGGCGCTTGCCGTTCAGCAGGTCCTTGATCTCCTCGCCAGTCAACGTCTCGAACTCCAGCAGGGCCTTGGCGAGCGACTCCATCTGCTCCCGGTTC